>JAYQWJ020000234.1:0-2591 GCA_035829175.2 Candidatus Albibeggiatoa psychrophila | reverse complement strand
TGCCTTCCGCAAAAGCAAGATTAGAACTCAGTAGCATTGTTATCAACCACACCCTTTTTTTATCCACAAATTATCCCCCTTTAATGTGAACTTCAGAATCAGGGCAACCCTACGGATTGCCCCTACTATATTGAAGATTTTAGCGGTGGCAACCCTTTGTGATTACCCTTTCACCAAACACCTATTGCCCACCATTATCTATATTAATAGAAACCACGCCGGCAGTTGCGGTTACTTCGCTGTTTATACTACCAACACTATTTACCTCAGCTTCAATATCACCGTGATGTTTAACTTCAATATCCAATTCCATATTAGAGTAGGTACTGGAACTCTCGCTACCATCTATTCTGATACCAACAACATGAGCATCTGCTCTAATATCGCTACCAACACTACCAATACTATCTACTTCTGCTTCAATTTCACCATGACTATCGACTTCAATTTCAGCTTCAAGATTGCTCTTTATACCAGCAGCCATTACGGATTGAACTGAAAAAGCAAAAGTGGAAGCAAATATAGCCGCTGTTATCAATTGTTTACGCATAATTATCACCTATTAAAGGATATGAAATGATGAGGTTCCTATTTTTAATTCCTATTTCAAATAACCAATGATACTCTCATCGAAATATAAAATCGTTTGAAACAGGGGTTAAAAATGAGAAACCCTATTGAAATTGCGATTTAATACACAAAGGGAGAATCAAGCTATTGTGTATAAGGGAGCAATCAACCCATTACTTCAGAAAATTAATCTCTTATTCATAAAAATGATTCATAAACAATAAATATTCTTCTTCCCAAATGTGTTGTTTTTCTTCATTCAATAAAGGTATAGCCCAACAGGTATTTGAAAATAATGGCATTCCGATTAATTGATTGGAGTCAAATGATATTATCGGCTGAATAATTAATGGAGTATAAATGTTTTCTCCCAACAAAATCCCTATCATCAATCCATCATCAATTTGCTCAAGGATACGGAAAAAAATAATGTCATTCTGTAAATAATTTTGTTCATCTATAGATGAGATATTTGGTTGAGATAAATCAAGTACTTCGATTTCTGCATTAAGATTATTGATAACATCAGCTTGTGCCAAAAATGCTGATGGTAATAGTACAATCAGTACGATTATGGAATAAATGTTGAGATAACATAAAAAGGGAACGTTGCCATTGAACCATTTAATTAATAAATTCATTTGATGAAACATAATCCATTCCCTCAAGCATGAATCAATTTAAAGCAATTAGACATTATGAAAATTCCCACTCACCGTTTTTATTTTTACAAGCTTGATACAGTGTTGACTTCTTTCCATTTGTCACGAGTGCAAATGGACGACACTTTTGTCCATCATTATTGGTAGAAGTTTCGAGGAGTGTCATTTTAAATTGATGCTGGGTATCTGGATTTTTCCAACTCATTACATCACCCGCCTTGGACGTATTCAAAAAATGACGGGCTTCCTTTTTGTCTTTTTCGTCCCATAACTTGTAGCCTATTAGACCACCAATTGCAGCACCGATTGCTGCACAAAATGCGATAACTACAGGATTATCAGACATTTTAGAACAAGCGGCACCTCCTGTTACTGCTCCTGCTCCCACACCTATTTTGGTTCCTATTCCAGTATTGGCGCAAGAAGAAAGCAAAAAACTAGAAATAGCTATAAAAGCAATAAGCGTAATTTTCATTAATGGTTTACCTCTACAATATGACAATAAAACTATTACTCGAACTTCAAGTTTTTGATGTTATTTGCCTTTGCATTAATCACAGATTAACGGATTAAATAGCTAAGTAATTGATTTTTAATACAATTAATATTTTACAAAAAACTTGAAGTTCAAGTATTAGAATTAATACAGAGCTAAAGTGAGAGCGAAACCCAACAAACCTGTGTAAAAACGTGAAGGGTGGTTTTTGTTCCTCTAGGCGTTGTCGAAAAATAACTTCACACTTTGCTTAAAAAGCGTAATGACAGTTTCAAGGTTCTCAATTATGAGTTGTTATATATCGACAACGTTTTAAGTTGCTTAATTAAAGTGGCACAATTTTGACGTTATCTACAAAACATATCTATCTTGTATTACTAATAACAGCCTATCATTGTGAAACGTGCCATTTAGGATACTGTGTTTTGTTCAATAGTTTATTTTATGAGTTTTATTCGCGTAAGGCTTTTCAGTAGATGGGTGAACTTCGCACAAAACACACCTGTTTCCTTTAGCCAGAAAATCGAGCGTGCATTATGACACGCTTAAATTAAAAGGACAAGAGGCTTAGACCGATAGGCGAAATATAACCGATAAAAGAACAGTTATCGTTATTAGACTTGTCCCTTAATAAGCTAAGTTATTGATGAAAGTGTATTTCACGCAAGTTACCTTATTTAGGGACAAATCTATTAATTACCAATTGCTGCATTTCACGCTTCGCGCATCAAGCTAAGGAGTTGTCAATATATAACACAACGTTTTAAGTTGCTTAATTAAAGTGGCACAATTTTGACGTTATCTACAGAACATATCTATCTTGTATTACTAATAACAGCCTATCATTGTGAAACGTGCCATTT
>JAYQWJ020000233.1:0-2507 GCA_035829175.2 Candidatus Albibeggiatoa psychrophila | reverse complement strand
TTCACAAGATTCAAGAATTTTCAGGATTAAATCAAAATAAATCCAAATAGTTGCCCAAAATCTCAAAAATCCCTACAATCTAATCCTGTTAATCCATAAATCCTGCAAATCCAGATTCAGACAAATGACCGACCTAGACATCATCAAACAATTAGAGCAAGAAATTGGTAGGAAATTAAAAAAGCAAGATGAAATCCACTTTAATTCAGTAGGCTATATCATTAATGCACAAAATCAAGTGATTGGATTAAGTTTATATGATTGTGAAATAAAGCAAATTCCTGAATGTTTATGTTCGCTTATTTATTTACAAAAACTCTATTTAATGAGCAACAAAATTGAGCAACTGCCAGCGTCGTTTGGGCAACTGCAAAACTTGAGTGAATTAGATTTAGATGGAAACCAGCTAAAAGAGCTGCCAGCGTCGTTTGGGCAACTGCAAAACTTGAGTGAATTAAGATTATATAATAACCAGCTAAAAGAGCTGCCAGCGTCGTTTGGGCAACTGCAAAACTTGAGTGTATTATGGTTAAATGGAAACCAGCTAAAAGAGCTGCCAGCGTCGTTGTTGGAATTGGAGAATTTGCAACAATTGTACCTAAATTCAAATAAAATCAGTGAATTACCGAAAGAGATATTAAAATTAAATCTGGAAATATTATGGGAATCTCGATATATCAAAAAAGGAATAGCATTAGAAAACAACCCTTTAACCTCTCCCCCTCCCGAAGTCATCAAACAAGGTCGACAAGCCATTATTGATTATTTCAATGCGTTAGAAGAAGAAACAAAAAAACCATTGAATGAAATCAAAATACTCCTAGTTGGTGATGGTAGCGTAGGCAAAACCTCATTAGTCAAAGCATTGCTAGGCTTACCTTTTGACCTTAACGAATCCCAAACCCATGGCATTAACATCAATCCGCATCCAATCCAAACCCAAAATAAACAAGGTGAAAACATTGAAGTCACAGGACATTTATGGGATTTTGGAGGTCAAGAAATCATGCACGCCACTCACCAATTTTTCCTTTCCAAGCGCAGTTTATACATTTTAGTGTTAGACGGTCGAAAAGAACAAAAAACTGAATATTGGCTGAAACACATCGAAAGCTTTGGCGGCGACTCACCCGTTTTAGTTGTGATTAACAAAGTAGATGAAAATCCCGGATTTGAAGTTGATCGACCATTTTTACAAAGAAAATACCCAAGTATCCACAGCTTTCACCGCGCATCCTGTAAAAAATCCACAGGTATCAAAACCTTACAAAAATCCCTAATCAAAGCCCTCACTGAAATTAAAATACTGCAAACCATCTGGGCACAAAGCTGGTTCAATGTCAAAACCGAATTAGAAAACTTACAACAACACTACATTTCTTACGAATATTATAAAAATCTATGCGAAAAACATAAAATCGTTGATTCTGCACAAACCACTTTAGTACATTTTCTCCGCGACTTAGGCATTATTCTGCACTTCGATGAATTTGAATTATGCGATACCTATGTGCTAGAACCCAAATGGGTAACAGAAGCAATTTACAAAATCATAAACTCGCCACAACTTGCAGAAAATAATGGAATTTTTCAACTTAAATGGCTTAATGACATACTCAATGATAATGACCGATACCCGCGTGATAAATATCACTATATCATTCGTTTAATGGAAAAATTCGAACTATGCTACAAAATAGATGATAACGAAACAATTTTAATTCCCGATTTACTCGAAGTGCATGAACCAACATTTGATTTTGACTGCGATAACACGCTGAAATTTAAACTCGAATATAATTTTTTACCACGCGCCATCATGCCCAGATTCATTGTCAAACGTCACAGAGAAATCTTAAATAAACTGTGTTGGCGCACGGGCGTTGTCCTTTACAACAAAATGAATCAAGCCACTGCCGTCATCAAAGCCGATAACGAAGATAAAAACATACAAATTTGGGTAACAGGTCAACAAAAACGTGACTACTTCGCCACTGTGCGTCAAACGTTGTGGGAAATCCACGATAGTTTTGAAAAGATTAATGTGAAAGAATTGATACCTTTGCCAGACAATCCAAACTATACCGTTGAATATATTGAATTAATTGGTTATTACGAATTGGGTCAAGAACAATATTTAGTTGGAAAACTTAAAAAATTTTATAGCGTTAAACAACTTTTAGATGGGATTGAAGACATGAGTAAAAAAGACGGTAACACAACGTACAATATTGGAGAAATCAAAGGGGCAAATTTCTCTGTTGGGGAAAATAATCAACAAACAATGACCCATGAAAAAAGTGCCGATAGAACCCAAAATGATGAAAAACCCAGCCCAAAATTCATCTATGAAAAAATTGCGATTATCGTCGGTGCGATTGGTGGTTTTATATTTTTACTGATTAATTTAGATAAATTGTTAGAAATGCTACAAAAATACAATATTCTTTAAATGGAATACAGTGCATGATAATGTATCTATAACTTTCAGAATGCACCCATTCCAT
>JAYQWJ020000232.1:0-3270 GCA_035829175.2 Candidatus Albibeggiatoa psychrophila | reverse complement strand
TTTTTCTGACAAAATTTTTTCCAAGACTAATAAAAGAGTCAGAAGGAATTGCATCCTGAATCGAGGATTTTTTCAATGCGATATGGATTGCCTTGTTTATTTAAAATATAACCTACAGACAAGGCATTACGATGAGAATCACTTGTAAAAATTGGTATCAACTTTCCCTATGGATTTTGTATGCTAACCTCTCCATCAGAATTAACTTGTATGACGGCAACGAGCTTTTTTTGTTGTACGACAGAAAGTGTTACATCACGTAATTTTTTTGAGCCATCACGATAATAAACTGTTGTTAATACTTTTGGATTTTTATCATTTCCATGACGAAAAAATAAATTGGCATAAACTTTATATTCACCAACTTTAGCGTGTGGATTTTCCCAAATTTCGATACCCGGCCCACTGGTTGTATCAACACTTAATTCAACATCAGAACCTGTAAAACGCTTTTGGCTATAATAAAACTCGCGTCCCTGCGTATCAATCACATGTAAATCCACATCTTGTTTATTAGTTGTCCATTTCATTACAATGGCTAAAAAAGTTTTTTTCAATTTTTCTTCACAAGTTTGGCGTTGTTGCTCACATTGTTGACGTGATTGTTCACATTGCTGCATTTGAGTTTGATTTTGACTATTGGCTTGTTCGCATTCTTGCAATTGACGTTGAGTTTGCGCTTGTTGAGTTTGGCATTTGGACAATTGATTTTGTAAAGATGCTTGCTGTGCTTGACAATCGCCAAGCTGTTGCTGGGCTTGTGCTAACTGATTTTTAGTTTTATTTAAATCTTCCACAATTTTTGCGTTTTTTTGATAATACGGAAATAAAATCACCGTAAGTAAAATAAAAGCACCCATTGCAGAGGCAAATAAATCAAGTGCAGACATGCTAAAAATATTAAGTTCACGGCTAGGTCTTTTCATGATTTTTAACCCGATTTAACAAGTTTAAAGTTAATGCTACCTAATTGGATATGCGACTGTTCATCAATACTCATAGGATGATAAGGTTGTATTTGTTGCCCATTGATTCGCGTACCATTAACAGAATTTAAATCTTCTAATAATAATTGATGTTTATCATAAGAAAGACGTGCATGACGGCGTGAAATCGTATCATCCCTAATGCTCAAATCACATAATTTTGCAGCACGTCCAATAGTAATTCCCTGAGATGACTGTAATTTTTCTTGATTAATAGGTAAATAAGTCTGTTGTCCTTTTAATACCCATAATGTTGTAGATTCAGCTTTAACAGCGGTTTTACCATAAAAAACTGTAGCAGGTTGGTGTAGCAATTGACTACATGCGGCGGCGGCTTTAACTACTTGTTGGCGTGGTTGTCTAAACGCTAGCACAATAATTAAAAAAGTTAAAATAATAAGGGTCAACATAATTAAGTATTGAATATCAAAAATAGAATCAGTAGAACAAGTTGAAGTGGTTGATTGAAAATCTATATTCCGAGCATTTAAAATTTCAATTAAACTACTAATATGTGAGGCATAAAAAATACCTTGCGCATCAATTGCACTTGCTGTATTAACGCCAACAACTTCACCGCATTGATTAATTAATGGGCCACCACTATTGCCACCATTAATTTGCGCACTATGTTGAATGATGTCAAACAATTCACTCGTATGATCCCAAGAGGTATTGCGCATTAAACGGCTGACTCTACCGTCGGTTGCACTGGTTTCTACAAAATCTAATTCATTACCCAATTTGTCAGCCGCACCGGGAAAGCCTAACGCCAATACGACACTGGCTTTTTCTAGTTCGCTTGCATTTAATTTTAATGGTTTACGTGGCGTTAAATTGGGTACATGTAAAATGGCTAAATCTTTTTCTGCTGATGCCCATATCACACGCGCTTCTTTTAAATGCTCTAGCTCAACACCACCATCTAATACTTTTAAAATATGATGATTTTTTATCACATGATGATTAGTTACAACATAATTGTTTGCATTGATTACGAAACCAGTACCTGATGCTCTTTTATTTTCGGAAATATGATTAATAATGCGCACGACACCTTCTTCAACTGAAGTGACAACATTTTCAGCATAAGCTAAATTAATAGATAGCAAATAAATAAATAAATATAAAAATATATTTCGCATATTCAAATGGTTGTACTTATAAAGATAATGAGATATAAATTAAATACAGTATAAACAAAAATAGTGAGGATAACAAAATATAATCTAATAAGGAGCTTGTTTGTTTAATGTCAGATTTGGCAATAATAACAGTCGTATTATCACTATCATTTCCCCCTTTTTCAATTGCTTTCCGTGCTAAGATGTTAGCGATTTTTTTCACTGAGTATTTCTTCAAAGCAAATATTAATGGGCGAATTGGTATATATTCCCAAAACCCATCTGTACACAATACAAAGCTGTCACCTGCTCGTAGTTTTACTTGACCATGTTCTGCGTCAATTTCGCCTTTACTACCTAAATTTTTTAATAAACGACCCCTATCTGCATGATGCCGCATCTCAGTTTCAGAAATGCGTCCCATTGAAACGAGCATTTGTACAACAGAATGATCTACAGTTTGAGCTAACACTTTATCATCCCGAATAAAATATAAACGGCTATCTCCAACATGAGCCCACCACGCTTGCATATTATGTACATATAACACAACACAAGTTGTTCCCATATTGGACTGGAATTGCTCTCGTAACTTTTTAATATTATTATGAGCTTGATTGATAATTGTATTTATTAAATCTTGTGGAAGTAGTGTTGGATTAACTTGCTCTGATTCCCAAATATGCTTTGCAACCTTAATAAGTTCATTGGATGCAAGCTTTCCATTTTCTTGTCCTCCCATACCATCACCAATAACTAATAAATACTCATTTTTAATTTGATGATTGTCATCACATTTGGGAAGAATAATAAAACTATCTTCTTGTTCTTCACGCGTTCCCTGTTTGTTTACACCTACAATAGTCCATCTCATAACTGTTACCTTAGATAATTATTTTAAAGATAAATATTTTATTCTTTAGCTAAAAAAAAATATAGCTAGAATACTCAGGCATTAGCAGAAACAAGTTAAAAAACCACTGTATCAATGGAATACCTCAAACAACAACTCTCTCAATTACAAGAAATTATTAGTCTGCTCAAAAAAGAAGAAAACTGACAAATTATGTATATCATTAAAAAACGTAACTTAGCACTGACTAGGTTGCGTTTTTTTATTGGGAGAATGATAATTAATTCAGTGAAACTATTATCAACTT
>JAYQWJ020000231.1:0-2288 GCA_035829175.2 Candidatus Albibeggiatoa psychrophila | reverse complement strand
GCTCCGCTTTGCGAATTGAGAAGCAGAGCTTCTGGGCAGTACTCCCAAACAGAGTTTAGGAGTCAGGGTTGGTTATTATTTAAAGCTTGGTATCGCCTTTTAAACCAATTTTGAATTGTTCAAGATATTCATTCGGTTTTGTGCCATCAAAAGTAATGTCATCAATAAAGTCAGTTTGTGGTGTACGGAAACCTGTCTCAGTATCAAAGCTTGGGAAATCTTCAGCTTTCATAAGCCCTTCATCAATTAAAGATTGTGCCGCTTGAGCATAAATGTCTGGACGATAGACTTTTTTCGCCATATCCATGTACCAGCTATTAGGTTTCGCATCAGGAATTTGTCCCCAGCGACGCATTTGAGTTAAATACCAAACCGCATCAGAATAGTATGGGTAAGTGGCAAAATAACGGAAGAATACATTAAAATCAGGCACTTCACGTTTGTCACCTTTTTCGTATTCAAAAGTCCCTGTCATTGAGTTTGCAATCACTTCTTCATCCGCACCCACATAAGTTGATTTAGATAAGATTTTCACCGCCGCTTTACGATTGGCATTGTTGTCTTCATCTAACCAATACGCTGCACGAATCATCGCACGCACTACGCGGATATGGGTATTAGGATTTTCTTCAGCCCACTCATTGCTCACGCCGAATACTTTTTCAGGATTGTTTTTCCAGATTTCATAATCGGTAATCACAGGCACGCCAATTCCTTTGAAAACCGCTTGTTGATTCCAAGGCTCACCGACGCAATAGCCGAAAATGGTACGCGCTTCCATGGTTGAAGGCATTTGTGGTGGAGGAGTGACAGATAATAAAACATCGGCATCGATTTGACCGCTGGTGTCGCCTTTATGTGGTGCGTAATAACCGGGGTGTAAACCGCCTGCTGCTAACCAGTAACGCAATTCATAGTTATGTGTAGAAACGGGGAATACCATACCCATTTTGAATGCTTCGCCTGCATCGCGATAAGATTCAACCACGGGTTTGAGCGAGTCGGCTTTGATGGGGTGTATAGGTTTGCCGTCTTTGTCTTTTTCAACATATTGTTGCATTTCTTCCCAAATTTCATTGGATACGGTGATGCCGTTGCCGTTTAAATCCATGCTGAATGCGGTGATGATATGGGCTTGTGTGCCAAAGCCAATTGTCGCGCCCAAAGGTTGACCTGCTAACATGTGTGCGCCGTCAAGCTGTCCGTCAATGACACCGTCAAGTAAGACTTTCCAGTTGGCTTGCGCTTCTAAAGTGACGTAAAGTCCTTCATCTTCAAAATAGCCTTTTTCATAAGCAATCGCCAAAGGGGCCATGTCTGTGAGTTTGATAAAACCAAATTTTAAATCTTCTTTTTCAGGTTCGCCAACTTCCGCCAAAACTGAAAAGCTGCTTAAACCCACTGCGGCCATCGCAGCCAATAGGGTTGTTTTTAAAAAACGTCTGCGTTTCAGCATGAATATTCTCCTAATGAATAAATTAAAATACACTTCGATGAATTCTGTACACTTCTAAAAATCAAATACTTTTTAAATCGTTACCAAGCTATATCGCTTAATCATGAGACAAATGAGGTAAAAGATATATAAATCACAAATAAGAGAGCAAACACTTCAGAAACAAACAATGTTAATGAATAAAAGTCTCTTGCATCATCAATATCGGTAAAAATGTTCTTAAGTTTCATAACATATCGTCTCAATAGATTATTCATTCATAATGAGTCCACATCCGATATACTTTGATTACTTCTTCCTGTTCAAAAACTTCGTACACTAATCGATGTTGCTTATTAATGCGGCGACTGATTAAGCCCTGCATATCCCCTTTTAGAAACTCATACGCTGGTGGATATTGCAACGGGTCAACAGCAATGATGTCTAACAATGCCTTAGCTTTATTTTGTAAACCACTAGAAGCTAGTTTTCTCACATCTTTTTGCGCTTGGGACATAAAAATAAGCTGGTACATTACCAATCCAACTTATCCAATGTCACACCGTTCTCAATTGGCTCAGCTCGCGCTTGCTGAACACTTTGCACCATGCCATCAATGCTTCTTAAATACTCATCATCGCTGATATATTCAGATTGTTCTAAAATCTTAATTTCATCGGCTGAAAAATGATTAAGTAGCCATACCAGTTTGTCGCTAATTTCATCATCAACTTTCAAAGTGATTGTTTGCATGTCAGTTTCCTTTCTCTAAGAGTCAAAATATATTATAGAGAAATCGCTTTGAGTCACCATATACTTATTTATTAATCAAATAATCATCAATCTTTGGGTT
>JAYQWJ020000230.1:0-4115 GCA_035829175.2 Candidatus Albibeggiatoa psychrophila | reverse complement strand
CTGTTATAATTTGCTAGTTTTTCTCATAAACCGCATCTTCACGTACAATATTGCAAGGTTTTACCGTATTTGCCCATTTCCAACTTGAAGATAGTTATAACGGATACAAAATTATGACCACCAGTAAAGAACCTCTATGCGACGTGGTAGAAAAAAGTACAACGCCTATTACTGCCAAATCTAGTTCTGAAGTGAATTTAAATCATGCTGATTTGTATATTAATCGTGAATTAAGCTTACTTGCCTTTCACCGTCGAGTACTTGCTCAAGCCAAAGATGAAACGCTGCCATTGTTAGAAAGATTGCGTTTTATTTGTATTGCCAGCACCAATTTAGATGAATTTTTTGAAATTAGAGTCTCAGGCTTAAAACAACAAGCTGATTTTGGCTCGGTGCAAGCAGGGCCTGATAATTTATCACCTGCCGAAGTATTGGACAATATCAGTAGTGCCGCCCACGAATTTGTTGATGAGCAATATCGTTTATTAAATGAATGTATTTTGCCTGCATTAGAAGTAGAAGATGTCTATTTTATCAAACGTGACCAATGGTCAGAGGAAACGCAGGAATGGGTACGCCAATATTTTGAAAATGAATTATTACCCATCTTAAGCCCTATCGGTTTAGACCCCGCACATCCGTTTCCACAAATTCTCAATAAAAGCTTAAATTTCATTGTCTCTTTAGAAGGCAAAGATGCTTTCGGACGTGATAGCGGTTTGGCTATTGTACAAGCACCCCGTTCCTTACCGCGCGTAATTCAATTACCCAATGAATATTCGTCACATGCTTATGAATTCATTTTCTTATCTTCAATTATTCATGCCTACGTGGGCAATTTATTCCCAAGTATGAAAGTCACAGGTTGCTACCAATTCCGCTTAACCCGCAACAGTGATTTATTTGTTGATGAAGAAGAAATTGATGATTTATTACGCGCCTTGGAAGGTGAATTACCCAGCCGTCGTTATGGTGATTCTGTGCGTTTAGAAGTGGCAGATAATTGCCCTGATAACATGGTGCATTTCTTAATGCGTCAATTTAAATTAGAAGAACGTGATATTTTCCAAGTCAATGGTCCTGTGAATTTGAATCGTTTGATGGCAGTGCCCGATATGATGAATCGTCCTGATTTGAAATATCCAAGCTTTGTCTCTAGTTTGCCAAAAGGCTTAGGTCGCAATATTTTCTCATCTATGCGCGAAGGCGATATTTTATTGCATCATCCGTTTAACTCGTTTACCCCCGTGATTGATTTTATCAAACAGTCAGCGGTTGATCCTAAAGTATTGGCAATTAAACAAACTTTATATCGTACAGGGGCAGATTCGGTCTTGGTTGATGCCTTGGTTGAGGCGGCGAAGGCTAATAAAGAAGTGACGGTGATTGTTGAATTGCGGGCGCGATTTGATGAAGAAGACAATATTCGTTTGGCGAACCGTTTACAAGAGGCTGGAGCGCATGTCGTATATGGTGTTGTTGGTTATAAAACCCATGCCAAAATGATTATGGTTGTGCGTCGGGAAGGACGTAAATTACGCCGTTATGTACATTTGGGCACAGGTAATTATCATGCTCGAACTGCTCGAATTTATACCGATTATGGTTTGATGACATGTGATGAGGAAATTGGTGAAGATGTACATAAAATGTTCATGCAGTTGACCTCCTTGGGGCGTGGCACGAAATTGAAAAAATTGTTGCAATCGCCTTTTACATTACACAAAGGTTTGTTAGAACGTATTGAACGTGAAGCGGAATTTGCCAAAAAAGGTAAGCCTGCGCGGATTGTGGCGAAAATGAATGCCTTAACTCAGCCACAAATTATTCGGGCTTTATATGCTGCGTCGATGGCTGGGGTTAAAATTGATTTAATTATTCGGGGAATTTGTTGCTTGCGTCCCGGTATCGAGGGCATTTCAGAGAATATTCATGTACGCTCAGTTGTCGGTCGTTTTCTTGAACACACTCGTTGCTTTTATTTCTACAATAACAACGATAAGTCTGAAATGTATTGTGCCAGTGCCGACTGGATGGATAGAAATTTATTGAAACGGGTAGAAGAATGTTATCCTATTGAAAATAAAAAGCTTAAAGCAGAAGTCCTTGACGGCTTGGAATTGTATTTGAAAGATAATACCCAATCATGGGCCTTGGATAAGGATGGTCAATATGCGCGGGTTGTGGCACAAGAAGGTGAACGTCTGATTTCGGCGCAGCAAACTCTTTTGGAAAAAATAGCAGAAAGTAGTTAGGTGATTTTGCGCTTGTGATGACGCACTGTATCTTGAGTGGAATCGAGACGCGGAGCGTCTGCACTGCATCCCAACGGAGACCGTTGGGACGAGGGAAATTCTAATATTACTCGTCAGTCACACACCCTTCCGACGCATTTTTAACCGTTTTGATGTATTTATACAATGTACCGCGCGTAGCTTTGAAGGCTGGCATTTCCCACCCAGCTTTACGTTTTGCCATTTCCGCATCATCCACATCAACGTTTAACAGATTATTATCAGCATCAATCGTGATAATATCGCCATTTTGAACCAAGGCAATTGGCCCGCCTTCTTGTGCTTCAGGCACGATATGCCCAACAATGAAACCATGCGACCCGCCTGAGAAACGTCCATCAGTCAATAATGCCACATCAGAACCTAAACCCGCGCCCATAATCGCAGAAGTTGGGGTTAACATTTCAGGCATACCCGGTCCACCTTTGGGGCCTTCGTAACGAATGATAATGACATCGCCTTTGCCAATTTGTTTGTTTTCCAACGCTGTGAGCATATCTTCTTCACAATCATAGACTTTAGCCGCACCAGAAAAAACCAGACCTTCTTTACCTGTGATTTTTGCAACCGAACCTTCTGGAGCTAAATTGCCTTTTAAGATTTGGATATGACCTGATTCTTTGATTGGTTTTTCCAATGGCACGATAACGTCTTGATCTGCGCCAATCGGTTCAACATCAGCTAAATTTTCCGTAATGGTTTTGCCAGTCACTGTAAGACAATCACCATTTAACAAACCATTGTTTAATAAGTATTTCATCACTGCTGGCGTGCCACCAATATTATGAATATCTTCCATCACATATTTGCCGCTAGGTTTTAAATCAGCAATAAAAGGAATTCTATCACTTACAGTTTGGAAATCGTCAATCGTCAATGCAACATCGACCGAACGCGCCATCGCAATTAAATGTAAGACCGCATTCGTCGAACCACCCAACGCCATCACCATCACCATTGCATTTTCAAACGCTTCACGAGTCATAATATCGCGCGGCTTAATGTCTTTTTCGAGCAAGTTATAAATCGCTTTACCCACGTCCAAACATTCTTGCATTTTCTTAGGGTCAACGGCTGGGGTTGAAGAGCTGTAAGGCAAGCTCATGCCCAAGGCTTCAATCGCGGTTGCCATGGTATTTGCCGTATACATACCGCCACATGCACCTGCACCGGGAATTGAGCAGCTTACAATGGTTTGACGTTCTTCTTCAGTGATATTACCTGTCAAATACGCGCCGTAAGATTGAAATGCGGAAACCACATCTAAAGATTGTTGCTTTTTGTCATAACCCGGTTTAATCGTACCGCCATAAACCATAATAGAAGGACGGTTTAAACGACCCATTGCCATGATGCAACCCGGCATATTTTTATCACAACCCGGAATCGAAATATTGGCATCGTACCATTGTGCACTCATCACGGTTTCAATTGAATCTGCAATAATATCACGCGATTGCAATGAATAACTCATGCCGCTCGTACCCATCGAAATACCATCACTGACACCAATTGTATTAAAGCGCATTCCCACTAAATCCGCCGCTTCAACACCTTGTTTGACTTTTGTCGCTAAATCCATCAAGTGCATATTACATGTATTGCCGTCATACCAAACGCTGGAAATGCCGATTTGGGCTTTTTGCATATCTTGTTCAGTTAAGCCCGTGCCATATAACATGGCTTGCGATGCCCCTTGAGATTTGGGTTGGGTGATTTTTGCGCTTACTTTATTTAAAGCATTTGACATTGGTGTCTCCGAAAATATAACAGGCGTTAAACATTGAAATTTTAGAGCTTTAAGACAAAATTTGCAATTTA
>JAYQWJ020000229.1:0-4260 GCA_035829175.2 Candidatus Albibeggiatoa psychrophila | reverse complement strand
TGCCTACGACGCGGAGCGTCTGTACTGCATTCCAACGGAGACCGTTGGAACGAGAAATAATCATTTTTTTTGAATCCTTACCTACTCAATGTGAGTTCTAAGACTCCGCTCCTAATTTGTATTTAAATAGCCAGCCTGTCGATTGCGTCTGTTTAGGATAAATAAGGATGTTATGAATAGTAATGTACCAAACAGCATCAAATATATAATTAAGTTTGCTTTAGGTAATGTATATTCTAAGCGCACTTGACCCTTTGCTAATGGGGGCAACTTGACTGTAACCCATAATGATTTGTGAGTGGTAACGTCTAATTTTTTTCCGTCCAAATAGGCACTATATCCAGGAAACCATAAACGCGCAAAAATAATTTCTCCACCCTCGGCAGGCGTATTTGTGACGTTAAGACATTCTTGGGTTTGCTTAAATTTACATGCCATCTCTTCTTCAATAATTGTACTTGGTGATATCCAAGAAACCAGACCCGGATAAGAATACTCATTAATGTAGTCAAAAGTAAGAGTATGGGCTGCTGTTTTCTTCAGGGCAAATTTATCGGTTATATGTTGCTCTATATCTATTGCCCAAGAACCCTTTAATGCAATGATACGATCAACTCGCATGAGTTCTGCATGTGATAGCTGTGTTTTAGAATCGATCTCAAATAGCGTGTCAGCACATAGCTCTTCAAAATTTCCATGATTGGATATCTTGAGTATTTCCCTGAATCCTTTGTGTCCAATAGGTGTATAGCCATTAATTGAACGGTCATTCCCAAGTAAGGCTGTCGTTGCAACTCTATACTCTAAATGCGGATTAGGTATGGCGTTGGAATCTACATAATGACCATAAAATAGTGTGTAGTTTTCGCGTCCTAATGAGTTAACGGTGTTGCTATCACTGGGAATCCCCCAGTCTACGCCGCGCCCATGAGGAACTGCATATAAAATTACTGCAAATATAAATAGGCTGCTAAACCATAAAAACGGACTATAGTTCCTTTCTTTATGCACCATATAAAAAAAGATAATAGAAAAAGCTAATATAATGAATGTAGAAAAGAACAGAAGTATTGCTTGAGAGGGGTTAGACTGCAATGAGTGAATACATTGAAGCACGAGCACGAATAAAAATAGTTGCACTCTTTGCTTAGTAACTGATAGCCCACATTCTTTAGCAGAAACCATTAAAAAAAGTATTAAAAAAAAGTGAAAATAGGGGATGCTCCGAATCGGAAATCTGAGCACTCCAAGCCTTTCTGGTCCCATACAAGTAAGCAGGAATACTAGCATCAGTCCTCCCCATACCCAGACACCCGTATTTATTATCTTTTCTTTTGACCAGTTTATCATTAACAATAACGGCAGAAGAAACCAACCTACATAGAATTGTGGGTTTTGTTGGAGACTATATCCTCCCCCCCAGTTATTCATAAATGCAGAGTACGACGGGTCAAAAAAAGTAATTAATCCATCTAAGGGGGCAACTAAAAAGTTCGCTATATTTTCAAATGCAGAAGGACGTGTCGCAACCTCGACTGCTGAGAAAAAAGAGATTAATGCTGCGGAACTTACCATGACGCTACTGATTCCAGCAATGATAATAAGCGTAGATAAATAATAGTCTTTCTTTAAAAACGTTAAGTGGAATAAGACAAAGATAGACGTAATGGCAACTGCAATGACAGCAAGTGGCCAGCCAGAAGTAATACATAATGAATAAGCGACAAATAGACCGATGGTGTTTCTTATGGGTTTGTCTAAGTAAACAATACCAGCAAGAAATGCAATCCCAAAAATCACCCACGTAGAACCTATCAGTGGTCCGTACCAAGCCGATGCATTCCAATGCAAACCGTGATAATTCAGAGCGAAAAGTAATGATAATGTCAATGCTTGCATACCACGTAGACCTACGTTGCGTGCCAGCATAAACGCACCTAAGCCACTTAAAGATAAGTGGATAGCAGATATAAACCAACCTGCTACTGCAAAACTCTTAAAAGATGGAAGTATATAAGATAAAATTAAATTAACTGGGTTGAAAACTGCGTATTGGTACTCAAGGGCATAGGCGCTTCCATTCATAATATTAGTCGTCAATATGGGAAACTCTCCATTGCGTAATAACATTCCCATGTCATACAGCTTTGGAAACATATCAGAAACCTTATCATCAATGAAAAAATATCTACCATTAAGTAAAAGCATATATATTGTAAATAGCATTGGTACTAATGCAGACAATACAAATAGCCCAATTGTTAAATGTTTTTCTTTGAAATTCATATTCATAATATATTCTATGCTAGTCATACACAAAGTGGTGTTTATCGATTTTAATTAGCTAGGTAAACTCCCAGCTCTGCTGTGAGACTCTCATGGGGTTGACCTTTCGTATTGTCTAGGGAAAATATTTTGTCTGTCGGTGGACAACTCAGTTTCTGCTTCCAATTCGTGCTTCTACTGAGTCTGGATAACTTTTCATGAGACTATCTATAGGGTTAGCAATCAATTCTTTTATTATCTCTTATTGTGGCGGCTATAGCTAGAATGAGAACTGGAAATCGGGAAATTATTTCGTGACAGTTCCTAAGTATAATGCAGCAGTGCATTGTTATTTTGCCAGAACCATAAAAAAACTTACACAACAGACTCCGTTTCACAATTTGTCACCGCATAGACTGTCACCAATTCTGATTTACCTTTGACTTTGACCGCATCTACTTTTTCAATCAGATAAGATGATTTATCCTGTAATTTCAAATAAGTATTATGTGTAATTAACAAATCAGTCGTATAGTTTTTAGTTAAGCTTTCAACTCTTGATGCCAAATTCACCGCATCCGCAATCACAGTACCATCCATACGCTTTTCACCACCAATTGTGCCCAACATTAACACGCCTGTATTAATCCCAATCCCTATGCGAATAGACTCTTTTTGCACTTGTTTGCAATCACGTTGGTTAAAATCGATTAAAGTTTCTAGCATCGCCAACGCACCTTGCACCGCATCATCTGCATTTCGAGGAAATAACGCCATAATCGCATCGCCGACATATTTATCAATAAATCCGCCATATTGTCGAATCACAGGTTCCATTTCTCCTAAGTAAGCATTAATAAAATTAAAGTTTTCCTGCGGAGTCATTTGTTCAGATAAGCGGGTAAAATCACGAATATCAGCAAATAAAATCGTCATTTCTTTTTCAACATGGTCGCCTAATTTAATATCAGTGACTTTTGGCTTGTCAAGTAAATTAAGAAATTCTTGCGGTACAAAACGTTGATATGCTTGGTTTAATTCATATAATTCTTCAGTAAAACGGATTCTTTCTTCTTCAACCTTTTTACGCTCGGTAATATCTAACATTGAGGTTAAAATAACTTGCTCGTGGTTATACAACATAATTTTGCTATATACCAAAGCCCAAAATGGAACACCATTCGCGCGAACATATTGCAATTCATAACTACGGACTTGTTGTTCTTTTAATAATTGACCTAAGAAAGCATGACGGTCTTCAAAATGATAATATAAATCAACAATCTGTGTACCAATCAATTTTGACAATGGTAGTCCGAAACTATCCGCTGCTTGTGGATTTGCATATAAAATCAAACCATCAGATAAGCTGATAATAAATAAAGGAATTGGCATTGTTTCAGCAATAGTACGAAACCGTTCTTTTTCTCCTAAAAGTTGACGCATTGCTTGTTCGCGAGCCTGCTCTAATTTAAATCGTTGTCCAATATCTCTAAATAAGGTGACGATAAAAATTAATTGTTGTTGCGCGTCGTAAATAGGTGTTCCCCACATTTCGACTGGAATGGCGCGATTACAAATTTTAATTTCAGCATCATCGATAAAGGTTTGTTTTCCTTTCAATGCTTGTTTAAATGGTGTTTTTTCCGCAGGATAAGGCAAGCCTGTATCAATTGAGCAGACTTCGTAATCTTGTGTATCGGTTTCTTGATCGGGATGGGTTAATTGGCGAGCGTATTGATTGCGGCAGAAAATTTGCCCATCAGGTTTAAATATCGTGAGACCAATCGGTATAGAATCGACCAGCGCATTGAGATTAAAAATTCTGGTTTTTAAAGTTTTGTTTTCATGATTAATTTCATTGAGTTGTTGGCAAAAATCTTTATTTTCATGATTAGTTTCATCGAGTTGTTGGCAAAAATCTTTATTTTCATGATTAATTTCTTCGAGTTGCTGGCGAAGTTCTTTATTTTCATGATTAGTTTTATCGAGTTG
>JAYQWJ020000228.1:0-5421 GCA_035829175.2 Candidatus Albibeggiatoa psychrophila | reverse complement strand
GTTATTGGCGTGGCATCAGGACAATTGGATTTTCAAGAAATCGTTACTTGGATAACACAACGAATGATGGATAAAAGTTAAACGTGCTACATCAAATAAATTCGTGACGCGGCGCGTTTTGAGTGGATTTATGATATAAGGTGTGAAGTTGAATATTTGAAATATCTAATTTTGCTTGTTAAACTCAAATGAAAAGAGTGATTCATCCACGTGAGTTTTAATTTTGAATGGCATGAGGCTAAAGCACAAATCAACTTACAAAAGCATGGCGTGAGTTTTGATGAAGCTGTGAGTATATTTACTGACCCATTTTCAATTACGATTGTTGATTCTGAACACTCAATGAATGAAGAACGTTATATTGATATTGGCATGTCAGATAAAAACCAGCTTTTAGTTGTTGTTTATACTGAAAGAAATGAGAATATTCGTTTGATTAATTGCCGCAAAGCAAATTCTATTGAGAGACAGTGTTATGAGTCAAACTTATGATTTTAGTCAAGGTGTACGTGGCAAGCATTATCGAGCAATGCAACCCAATTACACTGTAACAATACATCAAGCAGACGGCACAACCTTAGTGAAAGAAATTAATGCACCTGCTGGTAGTATTATTTTAGAAGAGGATGTACGCAAATATTTTCCAGATTCTAAAGCAGTCAATGAGATGTTACGCGCTATTATTAAACAATTCCCAAAGCAGCAAATACCATAGTTGTTCTAAATTTTCAGTGCGCTACATCAAGTAAATTCGTGACGCAGCGCGTTTTGACTGCATTCCTACAAGGCTTGTAGGAACGAGATAACAAAAGTTGAAATACTCGTTAAATATGCCAATAATCATCAGAATCGTTTGCAAGCTGTGCCTTCGCCTGTTTCGTAGTTACCATCAACAACCTGGACGGTGTTCAAGCTCTGATTTTTTGAGGGTAAAAAAATATTTTTATGTAAAATAGTCATATATTTAACAAAAATTTTGCTATTGACAAATATATAAAATCTACTTAGAATCTCTAGTGTAAATCTATTTTTCATAATAGGCTGACACAGAAGGACTCTAAAAATGAAACTAAAATTATTTGTGTTTTTAAGCGTTATGTTGAGTTCGTTTTTATCAACAAATATAATGGCAAGTAGCGAATCTGCTTCTGGTTACAATGCAACAACTACATCAGCAGAGTTACCTACTATCACTATGAGAAGAAGAGGTAGTGATTACGAGCCATAAACAGAAATATGACTTCAGAACTTAAGCCTATATTTCTGTTCTGAAGTCTTTCTCGTTAGAAAGTATATTGAAGGGTTAATCTAACAGCATACATGCTTTCTCTAAAAGATACCACACTATAGTTCTTTTCAGCTCTATAATTATTCTTTTCAAATTTATAGTCATACATGCTCAGTAAAGCAGAAAAAGCTAATCTTTCTGTTAAAGGCTTTGACCAACTTAAACCGTAGGTATATGCTAATGTATTGTCCTCCACTGCATCTATAAAATCTAACTCATTATTAACAAAGAATGAATAGTTACTTTCTCCAGTATATTGCGCAATTCCTGCACTAATACTTACAGTTCCATCCCACATAGACCAACTATAAGACGCACCAATGAATGGTCCTGTAGTTTCATAACTATCAGATTGCACTTCTGTACGTGTAGGTTCTTCAGAAGTATAGATATAACTAATAGTTCTATCGTATTTAGTTTGTCCTTTTTTATAACCTACAGAAATTGATAGGGTGTCATCTGGAAACATTGGAAGAAACTCTGAAAAACGATAGCCAATAGCCAAAGAATAATCTTTTCGAGTGAAGCTATAGCCACTATCATCCTTAAGATAGTCCCCCTTATCTGAAGAACCTGCTATATGTATCTCTTTATCTGTTCCTGCCCCACTGCGTTGCATAAACAAATCTACAAAATACTGTTTATAGTTCAAAGAAATACCTAATCCAAGTGCAAGCACATTATCACTAAATTCCCACTCTTCTGCATAAGGTCCTTCAGAATCAATAAGATAGCTTTCATATTTATATGAGTAACTCATATAACCCAATGAGACCTTGGGGCTAATGAACAGTTTATCTGCGGCTGTGGTTAGTGCAGGTAACGTTACTAAAAAAACAAATACAAATAACTTTTTTAATAGCATTATAAATAGCCCTTAATTTAGGTTATGGAGCAGGAATAGGAAGAGGTGTAATATCTCCACGCTCTATATGTTCAAATGGATCATCATCAAAAAAATCATCTGATTGAGAAGTTTGCATAATAATTCCCGAACCACATTGTGTATTATCCCTTAAGCAGTATGGGCTAGATAAAGAAGCAGAGTACCAAGGTTCTTGTTTTCCGCCTGTTTCATTTACAACTCCATTGCGTATATTCTGAAACATATCATCAATCCGTATATTATTGCTATACGCTTGTTTTAACATATGAAGAAGGTGTTTTGTAAACAAACCATTACGTCCAACACCATCAGCAGCAGTTTGACCTTCATCAGCAGCAAAAATAATAATTGAACCACTTGCAGAACTCATAGAATTCAACCCTCTATTTAAGCTACGAGTTCCTCTAAAAGGGTTATTTCTACAAGCATCTAATATCAAAATACTTACCTGAGCTTTTCCTATATCTTGCATTTGAGTCATAACATCTCTTGCATCAATTGCTTTAAATGCTAATTGGTCTTCTCTATCTATATTTTTATTATTAATTGGAAGCAGATAGTTATTACCATTATTAGCTCTTGCACCATGACCAGCATAATAAAATAAACCAACACTTTGAGGGTTAGCACGAAGCTTCTTAACAAAGTCGTCAACAGCTTGCTTCATTTCTCCATCTTTTAAATCCAAATGTTTATCAACGTCAAAGCCAATTTGACCTAATACGACAGAAACATCTTTTGCATCTCGCTTAGGATTTCTCAATTTTGCATGTTCATATTTGCTATTACCAATAACTAAAGCAAATTTCTTTGCAGGCTCTATTTCAACATCCTCATGAGAAGATGAAGAGCGATGCGTAGTCCCGTCAGAAGGCGTTGGTTTTGGGTCTAAAGCACAGGCATTTAGTAAAAATAGCACAATCAATAAACTAAATTTTTTCATTGGATAATGACCTCCACACGTCTATTTAAAGCATCAATTTCTGATTGTGTGTAATTTTCAGAACTATCAATGTAGAGTGGTTCATCTTCACCTTTTCCTTCTACATCTAACTCAATATTAATACCTTCTCGACGTAAAAATTTTTTCAGGGTCTTAGCACGTTTTAAAGAGAGTGTTCTATTGTAATCTCTAGGACCTGTTTCGTCAGTATGACCAACTAATGTAATATACTTAGCACCTCTAAATGTCTGATTTAAACATTGCGCAATAGTCTCAGCAGCAATCTCCCCATTAGTAGTAAAATCAGCTCTATTAAACCCAAATTGTACAGGAAGCAAGTGAGTGTCAAAGCTTGTTCCGCGTACACCACTTCGCATAAGCGTAGAACAATTATATAGAGAGCGGACACTAATGTTATCTTCAGACGCTAACATAAGTGAATAAGAAGCCTTACGATGTATTTCTCTAATCTTGCTATCATATATCGTTCTGCTAGAGTAATCATTATCAATTAAATCTAAAGCTTCATTGTAATATCTGTTTGCATCACTCCACCGTTTTTCTTGAAAAGCACTATCTGCTAATTGAAGTTTCGTTTCCCATGAAGCTATATTGAATTTTCTAACACCATTAGGTTGACAAGCCGTTAAGGAAAGCAAAAAAGAGAAAATAATAAGTAATAAATAAGTTCTTTTCATTATGCCATCTCCAGAATATTTAAGGGGTTACACTATAATCAATAGCTGTAAATATGGGAAAAGAGTCTGAGTCCAAATTTTGCTTTAATCTTTTATAAATACGAGAAATGCTGCTATTTTTAACCTTTGATTGGACATTGTTCATAATTTTAATACAACGATGGTACGACTTATTAACGCTAATTGCAGCAACTAACTTATTTGCGCCTAAAGGTTCTCCAACTAAAAAGCCACGTCCATTTGGAATGGTAATGCTATCACTAGAGGAGATAAAGGTTTCTTGTGATGTATTATTGGGGTAAATACAATTAATATTACCATCGCTGTTAATATCCCATAAATTTAAATAGCCTGAAAATGTGCTGTTATTTTGAATGGAAATTTTTAGGTTTTCACCAATAGATATAAATTCTGAGGGAATTAATTTAATTGACAAACTGTTGTTAACAGGTAAACTTTCAACATAATCAATAGATGACAGTTCACCTTCAAATTGAGGTTGTTGTCTGTAAGAGTTTGAGAAGCCATCTGTAAAAACGATTTTCTGTTTTGATTTTTTTATAAGACTATCCCAGCTTGGATTATTAGAACTTAATTCTTGTTTTAAATTGCTCAGAAATTGGTAGGTAAACAATCCTCCATTATCCTGTGTTCCATAAGCATATTCACCACTACTTGCACTTGCAGCGATAAATTCACCTTTATAACCTAAAAATATTTTTTCATAATTTGAAGCTTTAGGATAGCCACGTTGAAATCCATAAGACATACGTGCCTGAGTTGAGTGGTTATTGCAAGCATCAGCAATTGCAATCAGCAAGCGGTTTTTCTTTTGTTTTAACTCTTCAAATACCCATAAAAAATCAAGCGTTTTCTGTTCTTTACTAAAATCAAAAGTTGGCCATTGTGTATTACCATCATTACGCCCATGTCCACCATAATAAAACAAGATAATATCAGTCTGAGGTGTGGCAGTAATTGCTTGCTTTACTTTTCTGTATGTAAAATTTTTACTTATTAACACTTTTTTTGTTAATTTCACATCAATATTCTGTTCAATATTTTTAACTAATTCTTTGATATTCTCAATATCAATGTCTACAGACTTACCTATATCTGGTGCTAAGGTATCACCAATAATAAGAGCATACAAATTAATAGTTTCTGTATTAAAGCTAATTGATTTAGGAGTTAATGCCTCATTACCAGCAGGAAAAAGCAAAGGTTTTACTCGCTCTTGGTCACAAGATACAAGAGTAATAATTATAAAAAATAAACCTATTACATAAAGAACATTTTTATACACGAGAAAAACCTCTGCAAATATTACTAATTAGTTAGAGTAACATTTTCCATTAACTACAATGCCGTCACACTGATTATCTGTTTGAAGCTCAGTATTTGCATTTATAGAATTAACACTCACAAAAGTTTGAGGATTTTGTATTCTGCCCAAAACTTCAATAGGTGCTTCGGCTCGTTTCATAATACTATCCCAACTTGGGTTGGACGATAATCTAATCTCCCTTTTTAAACTATTTAGGAAAGCGCCAGTAAAAAAACCTCCATATTGGCCATTTCCCCAGGCAGATTGACCTGGTTCTGC
>JAYQWJ020000227.1:0-4212 GCA_035829175.2 Candidatus Albibeggiatoa psychrophila | reverse complement strand
ACGCGGTGCGTGGAACGAGAAAAAAAACGCTCTTTCACATTGACTTATTTTTCAGAATTTTCATCTTTATGTTGAATTTGACATAGCGGTAAGCTGGCGTTGCCCAAAGCCAATAAAAATGAGATTGTTTTAATCACAATAGCTGCCGTCACACCCAATCCAAAGAATAAACCACCAAAAACACTAATAAAAGTCGGGGTAATTGTCAGTATCAGCGATGTACGTAAGTTACCCGCTAATTGCTTGGAAATATCAAATAAACGGGTAAATTGGGACAATGAATTATCCATTAAAATAATCTGCGCATTATCATGAATCATCGACGCTGCACCACGCATAGAAATCGAGACAGACGCGGCTTCCATCGCCAATTTATCACGCAAACCATCACCGACATAACAGACTTCCTGACCTTGAGATTGTAGCTGTTGCACAATATCAGCTTTATGTTCTGGCAAGTTATCGTAATAATAATCCTCAATATTTAACTCAGCACAAAAACGTTGAGTAAAAGTCTCGCTTTCCTCTGAAACCAACATGATTTTTTGGATTTTATGCTGTTTGAAATACTGAACCAATTGTAAACGCTGCGGATAAAACTCAACTTCCAATTCAATTGCGCCAATTAATTCTTGGTTTAATGCGACAAATATAATGGCATAATGAGGCGTTTTACATTCATAAATAAGACGCTCTACTTCAGCATTTAAATCAATACCTTGCTGGTTCATAAAATGAATATTACCAATCAATAACTCACTTTCCTGATATTGAATGATTAAACCACGTTTTAGTTGATAGTGTTCGTCGCTGATATCGGGTAATTTAATCCCCGCTTTTTGTGCTTCAGTTAAAATAAAATGGGCGGCGGGATGGGTCATTTTTCGACCTGCAAGTGCTGCATAACGTAGAATTTCTTCATCCTGATATTCAGGTTTAGTCACAATGCGCTTAACCCGCGTAAACTCAATAAAACTCATGACATCAAATACTAAGGTATCTATATGCCGCAAGTTTTCTAATGCCCCGCCATCTTTGATTAAAATACTGTGATGATAGGCAATTTCTAAATAATTAAAGGTGCTCAATGGTGCAACGGCACGCAATCTATCACCAAATTTACCCGTTAATACGACCAAGCCTTGATACGCGCCCAAAGTGACTAAAGTTACGCCATACAAACCTAAAAAGATGACCGCTGATTTATCCGCCCATTCATCGGCTCTTAATTGTAATTGGCTTTGATGTTTGGCATTTTTTTGTAGCAATTCAGAGACTTCTGCAAATAAGGTTTTCGCGCCAACGGCTTCAACTTTCAAATAAATTTTACCTTGAGTAACAGTAGTATACGCAAATACACTATCGCCAATACATTTTTCAATCGCTTGGGGTTCACCCGTGACAGCATGTTGATTAACTAAGGCTTCACCTTGCAAAATCGTTCCATCAGCGGGAATCATCTGTTCAGCATCAACAATCGCAATATCCCCTACTTTTAAGCAATTTGTGTTAATTTCTATTTCAACATTTTTCTGTAAAATCCAAATTTTATCAGACAGTTGGTCAATAATTTTGGTGGCATTTTTATGAGAATAATTGTTTACCTTGTCAATCAGGCGACTACCAAAATAATAAAATACAAACGTCAGAGCAATCGCAGTAAATTCACCAATCGCCAAGGCGGCAACTGTAAATAATGCCAGCAGCGCATCATTACCAACTTTATGTTTTTGGGTTAATAATTGTTCGGCGCGTTTAAAAATAGGAATGCTTAAATAGCTGATAATGCCGATATTAACGAGGTTGGCAGCGGGCACGATGGGTGCAACAAGGGCAAGTCCAACGCTGGTGGCACTGAGTCCGTAATAGCGTTTGAGTTGTGACGGCGTGGGTTTGATTTCCACAGGTGGATTTTTAATTTGCGCTGTTTTTACCAAGGTTGGTTTTTGCTTGATGAATTCATATAATCGGAAACTGGCATAAGTTCCTGCTAAAATGCCCACACTTAATAACATCGCCCTATCCTCCATGCAAAACAGCATTAGGTTTGGAGATTATTGTGTCATTTTATATAACGTTTTTCAAAACAATTATTTATCAAACATAAAAAAACCTGCTAGACACAAGGGAATAAGCCGTTTTTAACAGCTTAATATAATTATTGATTAGCAAAAGAACACTCGCCAAACACGTTTTGCACTTCTTACGCAACGAATAGTTCGAACAGTTTTAAGTATTCAGAACTAAGCTATACAAGAGGCTTAATATTTTATGAAATACATCTAAAGACTACTCAGCTCAAAAGTTTTGTTTAATATAATAAAATCAAATAGTTAAGTGGATAAGATAACGCAGTTCAAAAACTATCCACCGTATTATTGATGTCAGAAATAGCTTATAAAGTGTATTGTGCAAGAAAAATGATTGGATAATTGAAGACAATTTTTAGAAGAGCCGTTTCAAGTTTGTTATACTGCTAAAAAATTAAAGTAAATTAAATTCTAGCTTTCTCATGAAAATAGTTCTACATTGCAATATGTTACTCACATCAAATATATCTGTTGCTACAGAATCACTGAATAATTACCAAACTGGCTGGCTTAAGCCTTGCAGAAAACCCTTCATTTAAAAACTTCATTTATAGTACAAACATAATGTCAAACCCTGAATTTTGGTCAGTATTGCTATCTGCAATTGCACTGATTTTTGTTATTGAAGGTATAATGCCTTTTCTTAGTCCTGCAACATGGCGACGGACACTTGTCTCGATTAGCGAGATGGAGAATGGAAGCTTGCGTATTATGGGCTTCATTAGTATGATTTTTGGAATTTTGCTTTTATATTTGGTGCGTTAATGAATTATCAAGACCGTTGGTTACTTCCCGCTGGAATCACAGAAATCCTCCCTCACGATGCGGCTAAATTAGAACGCTATCGCCGGCAGATTTTAGACTTTTTTAAGACGTGGGGTTATGAACTTGTTATTCCACCGATGATTGAATATGTAGAATCATTATTGGTTGATACAGGACGTAATTTAGATTTACAAACTTTTAAAATCACAGATCAGCTTACTGGACGGATGATGGGTGTTCGGGCGGATATGACTCCACAAGTGGCTCGAATTGATGCGCATCATTTAAAACGTGATATGCCAACCCGTTTGTGTTACCTCGGTGCGGTGCTGCATACACGTCCTAATAGCTTTGCAGGTTCTCGTGCGCCTATCCAAGTCGGTGCAGAATTGTATGGTTATGAAGGCGTTGCCAGCGATGCGGAAATTTTATTGTTGATGCTAGAAACACTACGGTTAGTGGAAATTAATGATTTTCATGTTGATGTTGGTCATGTGCAAATTTATCAAGCTTTGCGCGAAGCAGCAGATTTAAATAAAGACCAGCAAACCCAATTAACCAAAGCCATGAAACGTAAGGCTCAGGCTGAAATTAAACGATTGTTAACGGATTGGAATGTTGCCCGAGATTTACAAAATATGTTGGTTGAATTGGTTGAATTAAATGGTAGCCAAACTATTTTAAATGATGCTCAGAAAGTGCTCGCCAATGCACCCAAAGCCGTACATAGCGCGTTAGATGATTTAAATCGTTTATGTGAGCAATTGCCTGATGAAATCTTGCATTTTGACTTAGCTGAGGCGCGTGGTTACAGCTATCACACGGGCATAGTATTCGCGGCTTATGTAGCAAAACATGGGGATGCGATTGCAAAAGGGGGACGTTATGACAATTTAAGTCAAGCGTTTGGTAAAGACCGCCCTGCAACAGGTTTCAGCACTAATTTATCAACCTTAGCCAGCCTTGCTGCATATCAAGAACCGCTTATTAATAAATATTTTGCACCCGCAAACCAAGACCCTGCTCTTAAAAAAGAGGTTAAATTATTACGCACTGCGGGACAAACTGTTGTGACAGAATTAGCAAATCAACAAGGTGATGCAAAAGCATTGGGTTGTACTCACGAATTCCAGCTTATCAATGGGCAATGGACGATTGTGCCGTTATAGATAAGACTACTACTTTAAATGCCAAGCGTGCAAAACCTGTTTATGCACAACATATTGCACCTTGGTATCACAAACCTTGAGCCAAATGCTTATTCACTTCCACAGCTCATCAAATTAATCACAAGCATTGCCAATCAAGCCGTGACTTGGCATCCAATCATCTATAAAATTATTTCTTGGACGATAGA
>JAYQWJ020000226.1:0-2445 GCA_035829175.2 Candidatus Albibeggiatoa psychrophila | reverse complement strand
ATAAAGAAAATTCTTGACGAGTATAACTTGGTTGCCAGTCTTCTAAGCTAGAATAAGGAGAATTTACAAAAGCTAAGAAAGCATGAAAATCACGTTTAATGAATTTCTCTCTCATTAGAATTATGTGGCTTCTCCTCATCCAATGATAATATTTTCTGAAGTTATTAAATTCTGAAACCTTAGTTCTGTGGAATCAAACGCTCTGAACTAGTATTGATTTCAGAAAGCGGGCTTTGATGCTCTAACGCCGATGATCCCTGAAACCCGTCACCTGCATGTAATGTTAATTGCGTAAATGGAATCACCCAATTTTCTTGATTACACACTTCAACGCAAATTTTCTGAACCAAACGTTCCAAAGCAAAATAATAACTTGCAGCACTAGAATTGACTTTAACTAAAATCAGATAATCCAAAGAATTCGTACCCGCTTGTTTAAAATCAACTGTTAGCACTTTGGCTTCATTTTCCCATTTAGATGCTTGAAAACCCTGCTTTAATGCCTCTTTAAATCGTTCAGGAATTTCCGTTAAACAAATCGCCTGATGCTGATAATCCACACCAAACGTTACAGAAATTAAAAATCCATCGCGTGATAAATTACGAAAAGGGGTTTGTAAAAATTGCACGGTTGGAATATTCATAATGCTACTTGTCACGCGCAACTGCACAACTTCCACACTTTGCTTAATAACCTCTGCTAAACGATTACTGCCTTCCAATAAAATATAATCACCTTGACTGCATGGAAACCAAGGCTCATCGGTTATCGGCGGACGTGACACTAAAGTATTTAAGATACTGGTCGGCAAGCGCAACACACCATTTAACTCTGGATTAGTCAAAGTGGAAAATACATTAATAGTCAATAAATGATACGGAATGCCTTCATAAATTAAACGCTCCCCTTGGCGCACAGAACCCATATCAAGCAATAAGCGAATTTCTGTTACATAACGTGGCAAGGTATTGCGCAAACCGATCAACAACATTATAAGCCCAAAAACAGTCAACATTAAAAGTAACACATCATTTCTTGAATAAAACACTGTAATGATGGCAAAAAAACTGAGGATAATCGTTAATGCCCAAAACATATAATGTATTAAACGTGCCCAACGCAATCGAATTTTACGCTGATATTTACGACTTTGAATGTTATAAAATTTTAACAATATCCATGAAATAATTCGCATTAATATCCAAATCCCAAATACCGCAGTGGCAGCAATCATTAAAGTCACCCCGCGACCTTGTATAAAATTGCTTAATGTATTCACAATTGCCGCTTGGGGAGAAATTTGAGTTTCTTGCAAACTATTAAGCTGATAATGGGCTAAGCCTAATCCATTTTCCGTGTCAGCTTCTCGTTTACGCCACAGCTCTGAAACTTCTTCAAGTTGCTTGTCAATATATTTTGGTAAATCAGTGCGTTGACGTAATTGCTGAATGTTGGAGCGGGCTTTTTTAATCGATTTGAGTAAATTCTCTGCTTGTAAGGTTTCTATGCGTAACTGTTCGATTTTACGTGGTTTTTCAGTTAATTCCTTAATGCTGTCGAGTAATGGACGGCTGATTAAGACTAATTCCTTTTTCCAGTCAAATTCAGGTGTCACTTGTTTTTCAACCACTTCTACATCTAATCCCCCAATTGCAACTTGTTCAAATGCCAGTTTTTGCTTATCAATTGACCGCATAAGTTCATCTTGTTCCAAACGCAATGCTTGTTTTTCTCCTTCATTGTCTTTAATTTGACGAATGCGTTTTTGTAATAAATCCAGTTCTTTTTGCTTTTCTAATAAACTTGCCCAAATATCATTTAAACTGGTCAAAACATCTTTTTTTTCAGGTGGTGAATTTTCGGCATCGGCATCTGTTGTCGCATTTACTTCTGTTGCGGGTACAACGTCGGGAGGGATGGAATTTGTTTTTTTATCTGATTCAGCAAAAACATTGGTGGAAATGAATAAATAGAAGGTAATGAACAGTATTAAACGATATGACATACGAAAAGCTCTATAGGAAATATTAAATAGTGAATTGGTCAATAGTTTATCATTATTTATGGATTTGTATTCAAATTAAATATGGAAATAAATAGTTTGCGGCGTGTTTTCTTACTTTTAAACTCAGCGTAAGAATAAGTAAAGTTTAGTTTTAGGCGGTTTTTAATAATATTGGTAATTATCAGGCAAATTATATTGGTAAAGCTGATAAACAGGACGCTCCATTAGCGTGAAGCGCATCTGTTTTTATTATGGACGCAAATCATACAAAAACTATTGTTAAGGCTTAGAAAATAAATTTTTACAATTACAATCAATCGTTTATATTGAAAAATAAGACCGCTAAATCACTTATATTTCAAAGATTTCTGCGCCGAATATCACGTTTTAGTTGTAGAAATTCAGGTTTTTTAAAATCTAAACTCAAGCCTTTTATTTC
>JAYQWJ020000225.1:0-2251 GCA_035829175.2 Candidatus Albibeggiatoa psychrophila | reverse complement strand
ATTTGTTATTGATTTACCTGATGATTTAGGGCAAAGAGCTGTTAGAAATACAAAAGGCTTTGCATGATGAGCTGAAAAAATTAATTTTGGAGTACAACAGTTTTTTGGCATTCTATCGTATAAAAATTAAGAAAAGGTTAGAAATACAGTCGGTGTTATATCTCATATCACGCCCATATATAAAGGAAGTTTTTAACATGCTTATACCTGCCAATAAAATATTAAGTCTAAGTATTCCGCTTTTATTATTAAACCAGCCAAGCATGGCAAGCTCATTATCTACATTAGAACATGCCTGTTTTGATACGGTCAGTCAACGCTTGTATTTACCCAATATGAGTGATGCAAATACCTCAGAAAATTACAGTTTGAGTTTAGATTTAATCGCTTTACAACCTGTCACATTTGACTTAGACCTCGCTTCATTAGAAACAATTAATGTCAGTACCACACCCAATGCAACTTATACATCTGAAACAGGTGTTATGACTGCGCCTGCGGTATTGATTGGACAAGATTGGGGACAACTCGAATTACAACAATCTTACTCATTGGAAAATATTCGTTTTGAAATGACGAACTTGGTTGCAGGGCAAGCACCAGATGGACAAACCACAATAGAAGGGTGTGATTCAGTACGTCGATTTATTGTTGTGACAGGACAGAATGCTGCTTACGATGATAGTGGCAACGCAATTACACCACAAGCAGGTGAGGCTTTTTATGGTCAAGATGCACAATATCAAAATGGCGGTTTTTCTTTCACAGATAATAATGATGACACCGTTACAGATCACAACACAGGATTAACGTGGCAACAAACCCCATCAGCAGAAAAATATGCTTGGCAAGCGGCTCAGGACTATTGTGCTAACTTGGAATATGCAGAACGTGATGATTGGCGAACCCCTTCTTTAAAAGAACTATTTTCTATTGAAGACTTTGAGCAAGGCTGGCCTTATATCGATATGGATTATTTTAATTTTGGGGATGAAACCATTGGCAAGCATCTACAATTCTGGTCAAGTAATGATTATAAAGTAGGTACAACACATGGTGGTAGCCTTACTGCATTTGGTCTGAATTATGGTACAGGACATATTAAAGGTTATCCTCAAGGCGGTGAAAATGCTGATTTACCACCACCTGACGAAAGTGGCGCACCCGTTGGCACAGAGAATACCGATACCACATCAGAAGATACATCTGATACATCTTCCCCAGCCCCAAATTCTGGTACGCCCGTTGGTGATGTTGACTATTCACAAGATGATGACAGTAGTCTCCCTCCTCCACCCATTGGTGAAGCACCGTCCGATGGTAATGTTGCCGCAAAATTTGTGCGTTGTGTGAGTGGTGAAGATTATGGTCTTAACCGATTTGTTGATAATGGTGATGGAACGATTTCTGATTATGGCACAGGCTTGATGTGGATGAAAGACGACTCTGGTCAGGGTAAAGATTGGGTTAATGCTTTGGCTTATGCTGAAAATCTTGAGTATGTGGACTATGATGATTGGCGTTTGCCAAATGTTAAAGAATTACAAAGTATCGTTGATTATTCTGGAGTTTATCCTGCAATCAATCCTCATTATTTCAATATCACTGATCAAGATGCCTACTTTTGGTCAAGCACTTCAGCTTATTTTTCTGATACATCGGAAGAGAATCAAAAGCACTATTGGGCTTGGTATGTGGCGTTTGGATATGCTGTTGATAATCAGGGTGAAGATTCGCATGGTGCAGGAGCAGTACGTTATGACACCAAAGTAGCAGGTGGGCCTGCTGGAGAAGATGCTGAACGCGTTTACAATTACGCACGTGCTGTTCGAAATATTGATATACAATAATTAGATACGCTTGATGTGATGTGAATTTTTAAGTGATTCGCTCGCTACTAAACTGAGTCTGGTAGCGAGCTAACACAAGGCCTTAAGACAAAGTATGTTTCTTTTAATAAGCGATAAAAAGTATTTCTTTCACTCATGCCCAAAGCCTCCGCTACTTTTAGGCGATGCCCTGAATATTTATTCAGCAACACTTTTAAATAATCACGTTCAATTTCTTCCAATGTTGGCTCATGATCAAAATTAAGTTGAAATCCAATATTGCGATGACTGCGAATATAGTCAATTCCTTTTGCTATGTTAAGACTGATAATTTTCAGGGGCTAGCAGTCATGAAAGTCAGATATTTTTATAACACTCCTGACGGATTTGACTATAACTCTAAAAACCTACTTGTAAGTGGT
>JAYQWJ020000224.1:0-8482 GCA_035829175.2 Candidatus Albibeggiatoa psychrophila | reverse complement strand
CAAGAAAATCCTCCTGAATATTGTATTCAACAAATCTTAAAAACCTTAGAGACTGAAAAGCCAAATTTAGTAGGTATTTCTTTCCTATTTTCAGGTTTTATGGATGCTGCACGTAAATACGCAAAAGCTGTAAAAAAGGCGATACCTGACATTAAGATTATTACAGGAGGTATTCATGCAACAACGTATCCTAGAGAAATTTTAACGTACTGTCCTGAATTTGATTATATTGCACTAGGTGAAGGCGAGGTTCAAATTGTCAAGGTAGCAGAAGGATTGGAAAACAATGATACTAAAAACTTTAGCCAAATCAAGTCTTTTGCTTATCGAGATGAACAAGGTGTTATCCATGTTAATGAACAGCGTGAATGGATAGATTATGCAGCCTTACCGATGCAAGCATGGGATATGGTAAGTTTTTCAGACTTTGAAATGGATTTAAGCCACTATTCAAATTTTAAGCAGCATGAAATTAAAAATGTAGTTCCTGTTATTTCAGAGCGGGGATGTCCGTTTAAATGTACATTTTGTGATATGTATATTGTACAAGGAAGAAAGTTGAGAAGACGGAACGTCCAAAAATTTGTTGATGAGCTAGAATTTCTTGTTAATGAATGCGGTCAGCAGTTTTTTACTTTTATGGATGATAACTTAACTGTTGATAATAAACATATACTTGGTATTTGCAAGGAAGTTATCAAACGTAAATTAGATATTCAGTTCACCACATCAGGTGGACTTGGTATGAATAGCTTGCGTACGGATATCATTGATGCCATGGTTGAAGCGGGTATGACGTCAGCATTGTTAGCACCAGAGCATGGTTCAGACTATATACGTAATGATATAGTTAAAAAAGGCCTTAATAGAGATACTATTTTTAAGGTGGTAGAGGACCTTAAGAAACATAGAGTCAGTCTTGCTGGAAACTGGATTATGGGTTTTCCTGAAGATACAGATGAAACCTTGCAAGAAACAATGGATATGATTGATGAACTTCAGTTAGATAGAAATTGGGTTGGAACACTTATCCCTTTCCCAAGTACACCTGTATTTGAGCAATGTGTAAAAGATGATTTGTTTATTGAGGGAATTGATGTGAAAAATTTATGGCAAACCCCTCTAAGGGCGCACCAAAGTGGTTGTGTGATTAAGCCATATAAAATGTCTATTGATGACTTAATTATGTGGCGAGAAAGATTTATCGATATTCGTTTTAAATATCTTAGACAGCTATAGTGGAGTATTGAGAAATATGGTTCTGTAATTTCTGGGTACTATTTGCTAACCATAAAACACATGTTTTCTTTAAAATTAATGATGCAAAAAAAATTACTGATTCTCAATGGTAGTCACTCTGAAATTCCCTTAATTCAAGCAGCTAAGCAGTTAGGGCTTAAAGTTATTACTACAGGCAATGCTCCATATCTTATTGGGCACAATTATGCAGATGAATATCACTGTGCTGATTTTTCAAATAAAAGTGAAATATTATCCCTCTCTAAAAAGCTAGATATTCACTACATTTGTTCCAGTGCTAATGATTTTGGAGCAATTACAGCATCTTATGTGAGTGAAAAAATGGGGCTGTTAGGTCATGACTCGTATCAAACGGCATTGACTATTCATCATAAAGATCAGTTTAAACAATTTGCTCTTACTCATGATATTCCTACACCTTATGCTGAATCTTTTTGTAGTATTGATGATACGATAAATGCCATAGATCGGTATCGTTTTCCTTTAATTATTAAACCAGTGGATATGACGGGTGGCAAAGGTATATCTAAGATTGAAGCACCACAAGAATATGAAGCTGCGATACATTATGCTTTTAGTATATCTAAGGCAAAGCGTATTGTAGTTGAGGAGTTTATACAAGGCACACAGCATAGCTTTAGTACGTTTATTTTAAAGGGCAAAGTGGTTTTTTATTTTAGTGACAATGAATATTCTTACCTTAATCCTTATTTAGTAACAACCTCTACCGCACCTGCTACAAACATCAATAAAGTTGCAGATAAACTTGTTTCAACTGTAGAAAAAATAGCCTCTTTATTAGATTTAAAAGATGGAGTTGTACATTTGCAATACCTATTACAGGGTGACAATGCCTATATTATAGAAATAACCAGACGATGTTCAGGCGACTTATACCCTTATCCAGTCAGCTATGCTACAACCTTAGACTGGACTCAGTGGATAGTTAAAGCTGAAATGGGGTTAGATTGTGGTGATTTTCCAAATGTTAAACAAACAGGCTATTGTGGTCGCCATTGTATTATGGGGTCTAAAAATGGTGTAGTTAAGGATATTATTTTTTCTCCAAAGATTCAGCCTCATATTTATGAACAACTTATGTGGTGGAAACAAGGAGATATCATTGATAATTATTTGGTACAAAAATTAGGGCTTGTTTTTTTTCACTTCAGCTCGGTGGAAGAGATGCAATATAAAATTGAGTGCATTAATGACCATATAAAAGTAATATACCAATAATATTACATATGAAGCTTTTTAGCCTCTAAACTCTAAAGATTAAAGAAGTTTAGCTCATGATAACAAAAAACAATTTTGACGCAGCTCTGATCCCCCACTTTAGAGAGATTGTAAAAAATATCTACTCTAAAATGTCACCTGTCCAACAGGAGTTTGCAGAAACGCTGAAGGACAAACTATCTAATCCTGATGTTTGGCAAACGCGTACTTGTCCTGTTTGTGGCAGCTCTGAAAATACGCCTTTATTTGAAGGTACATATAATTACGGTGTACAGGTTGTTCAATGTAAAGCTTGTGGATTTAGTTATAGTTTAAAAGTGCTTACGGAAAGCCATGATAAATGGACTTATGAAACGAATGAGTCCTTTTATAAAATCTATCTCCAGTTAAAAAAAGAGCCTGTCTATAAAAAACTAGAACAAACCAAAGCTCAATATATTATCCAAGCAGCAAATCAATTTGTTAGTCAGAAAGGGGATTTTTTAGATGTAGGGAGTGCTGTTGGTTCAGTTATTTCAGCGGCTCAGGCTGATGGCTGGGATGCAACAGGTGTTGAAGTCAATCCTTTATTTTTAAAAGAATCTCGATCAAAAGGTCTCAATGTAATACCAGGCTTTTTCCCTGATGCACTTTCAGAGCAATATCATACACAGTTTCAAGCCATATCTATGTTAGATGTATTAGAACATATGGTTGACCCTGTTACGTTTCTTGAATCAGTTAAACCATTTATTGCATCAGATGGTATTATCTTAATTCAAGTTCCTAATCTAAATAGTTTGTACATTCAACTTGATGGTAAGCAAAATACAAATTATTGTATTGGTCATTGGTCTTATTTCACATCTGAAACATTGAATATGACTTTAGAAAAAGCAGGCTTTGAAAGCTTATTTTTAGAAACTTATATAAGTGAATTTGATAAAATTCAACAATTTTCGGAGGCTGACATTCGACACAAAGTACAACAATTAACAGGAAAAGGAGTACAGCATATTGATGAATTAACAATTGACTGGCTTCATGATAATTTATTGGGTTATAAAATATTTGGTGCCTATAAATTAAAATCATGAATATTCCATTTGGTAAACCTTTTATTGTTGGTAAAGAACTATTTTATATTGCTCAGGCTGTTATTAAAGGGCGATTATCAGGTGATAGCTACTATAGCCAACAATGTCACGAATGGTTGCAACAACATCATCAATGTCAATGCGCCATGCTAACCCATTCCTGTACTGCAGCCTTAGAAATGTCTGCTATTCTGTGTAATATTCAGGCGGGTGATGAAGTTATTATGCCTTCTTTCACATTTGTTTCAACAGCCAATGCGTTTGTGATGCGTGGTGCAACACCTGTATTTGTTGACATTCGCCCCGATACACTCAATCTTGATGAAACACTGATTGAAGCTGCTATCACTGATAAAACTAAAGCAATAGTACCCGTGCATTATGCTGGTGTAGGCTGCGAAATGGACATGATTATGCGCATTGCACAAAAATATAATCTTTATGTGATAGAAGACGCAGCGCAAGCCATTCTCTCAGAATATAATGATAAAAAACTAGGATCAATTGGACATTTAGGCTGTCTCAGCTTTCATGAAACCAAAAACGTCATTAGTGGTGAGGGAGGTGCTTTACTCATTAATGATGAAAGTCTAATTGAACGAGCTGAAATTATCCGCGAAAAAGGCACAAATCGCAGTCAATTTTTTAGAGAAGAAGTAGATAAATATACTTGGGTTGATATAGGCTCTTCCTACTTGCCCAGTGAATTGGTCGCTGCATTTTTATATGCACAACTTGAACATGCAGAAAAAATCACCGATACCCGTACAAACATTTGTCAAACTTATCACAAGTTACTGCAACCACTACAGACAGCAGGCTATATTGAATTACCCCATCAAATTATTAACGGACATCTTTATTATATCCTGACACGCTCTTTACAAGAACGCACAGCTTTGATTCAATTCTTAAAAAAACATGATATTCATGCAGTTTTTCATTACATTCCATTACATTCCTCACCTGCGGGACAGAAATATGGACATACTTATGGTGATATGTCTATAACAAATCAAGTAAGTAATACAATTCTGCGTTTACCTGTTTTCTATGAAATGACAGAAATTGAAATTAAAAGCGTTGTTGAAACAATTACTAACTTTTATACCTGTTTTTACCACATTAGCTTAAGCTAAGGTACAAAGTCCAATTTCATATCAGATAGATTAAAAATATTATCGATAGTTATAAAATAATTATATTTAGATGCCGGACGAGTTTTATATTGGCTTAATCAATAATATATTTTTTTGAGTCCTTACATGTTTAATATAAGTTTTCACAAGATTTCCAAGCAAATAATTCATTGAAAAACCCAGCATCTGGTTAAAATACTGGGTTTATCAAAATGCCTACTCTACGATTTATATCACGAGCAAAAATTAAGTTTGAGAACCATACATCAAGTTAGGTAAGAGTAAGCTAATTTGTGGCACGTAAGTAATCAAGAATAAGAAAGCGAGCAATATTCGTGTGACTGCCAACCTATTGAATTACTGCATACTATTAGTTGATGACGAGCGGTTTGCACTATACATTGAGCGACCGCCATATTGATAAATCGCATTGACAATTTTATCTTCAATCTTATCCGCACCGCGATAGCCACAACGATTATTATTTAAAAACAAAGCATACGCATATAAATCACCTGTTTGACTTGGCACATAACCTGTTAATGTGCTGACTTTTCTTAAAGTACCTGTTTTAGCACGAATTTTTGCTTTAGCAGGCGAATTAGCCAAGCGTTTAGAATGCACACCATTTGCACCCATCACCCGTAACGATGCCAGAAAATCAGGCCCAATATCAAATCGTGGATAAATATCAGCCAATAAATCAGTCATCGCTTGTGCTGTAAAACGATTTCGGCGCGACAAACCAGAGCCATCTGCTAAAATCAAGCCTTTGGTATGCACACCCGATTCACGCAGAAAATTCGCTACTAATTGTAAACCTTGCGCATGACTACCGGGTTCACCTGTTTGTTTTGCTGCCATGGTTTTAACAATCTGCTCCGCAATAAAGTTATTTGAAAATGTATTTAACTCTTTCAAAATCAAAGATAAAGGCTCGGATGAATGGGTGTATAATAATTTAGCACTTTTGGGTGTTGTCGAACGCAGCGTTTGCCCAACCACTTGAATACCTGTCTCAGCTAAAATATTACGGAAACTTTCAGCCGCATAACGTGATGGATTTAACACATTTAAACGAATTGTTTTCTCATCAGCTTGATGTGATAAACGTCCCACAATTTTGATGTAAGTTTTTCCATTTTCCGTAATGCCACGTTTTGCCGAAATGGTATTTTTAGATGTAGAAGAGGTGCGAGTTTTGTTAATAATTTGAATATAACGGGGTGCAGGTTCTAACCATATTTTAAGCGGTTGTCCCGGAATCAAAGGCAAAGCATGTACGGTAATCGTATTGAAATTTAACGATAAAGCACTTAATTTTGCATCGTAAGCACGTTGACTACGCACTTCTTCCCACGCAGGGGCTTTATCTAAACCATCAAAAAAGGAGAGATCATAAACCAAGCGTCCTGTCACTAAATCAACACCACTGTCTTTTAATTGTTCAGCAACGCGCCATAAATTTTCCGCAGTTAATTTGGGGTCGCCACCACCTTTGATGATGAGATCGCCATCAATAGTGCTACCTGATCTTTGACCTGTATGATAAATGCCTGTATGAAAACGAAACTCAGGGCTTAAATAATCTAACGATGCTGCCGTTGTCACTACTTTTAGCGTGGATGCGGGAAGTAACGGCGTATAAGTATTATAACTGTAAACTTGCTCACCTCTCGGAAGCGATACGATGCTAACCGCAGTTTGGCTATGGTCTAAACATTTGGCTAGCAAAGCGGTATCAACTGTTTGATTAAGTAAGCCGACAGCGTGCACTGAGAATACCAGTGAATTCAATCCTAAAACTAAAATAAAGTGTTGCCATTTCATAAATAAACCCATTCGATTAAGGCTGTCCAAGATGAGGAATGCAAAATTACTCCCAGTTTTATAATTAAGGTTTCATAACACTAGGTGTTTGACAGTTTTTCTGCACATAATGCTGATTAACCCAGCCTGTTTTATCTGCATATTGAATCGGTATCCAAGTGGTTTTATCAACTTTAATACCCTCTCCCATTAGCTTTATATTGCTTGCATCTGCTGGAATTGAAAGCACTTTTTCATACTTGGTGCTAGGTCCAAAGCGCATACTTAAGGTATCATCGGCTTTTACATTATTCACTTTATAATCACATTGAGACAAGGTTTCTAAATCACATTGTTTGGCAATATAATGTAGATTAACCCAACCATTTATGTTTTTGTAACGCACCGTAGCCCAGTAATCTTTTTGCACTTGGATAGAAAGACCTGTCACTTGAATGCCCGTCCCATTATGTGGAATTGCACCCGCTTTTTTATATTTCACACTAGGTCCTGCACGCACCCATAATTGATCATTTGGTTCAACGCCTTCAACTTGATAAGCACAGCGGCAATCTTCGGCTAAAAAATCACGATTAACCCAGCCATAAACAGCTTGATAGCGAATAGGTAGCCAATAAGTGTTATCCACATTAATATCAACCCCTGTGGCTATAATTTCCGTAGCTGAAGGCGGGATTGCTCCAACACGTTGATATTTGATATTAGGCCCTGAGCGAATCCATAACATATCATCTTGCTTAACATCTTTTATTTTATAATAACAAGGGCTTACTGCGGCTAAAGTGGTACTCGAAAATAGAGCCAATAAAGCAAAAATCCAGTAACGCATCATTTCCTCCTAAATTAATAAAAAAATCTTGTCGCTGCTACACTGGCATATAGCTAGCCAGATATTCCACAATATAGTGGTTTCATTTTAAGGTGCTAGGACTGGCAGTCCTTGTGGATAAAATTTTATGTAACAATTAATGACTTATTCAAATACATTATCATCTCTAATAATTGGCACAGGTAACTCTTCGCGCAAACTAACAAAGCCATTTCCAAAAGTGTCAGGACTTCGATAATTTTCTGCGGGCACATAAATACTACCGCGTAACTCAGTATTTTCCAGTGTCAAATCATAAACATTAAATCGTCCCCAACCACGTCCCGGATGGATTGATTCAATACTATTGCCACGACGTAAACGGATTAAATGTCTTACATAAGATTCAGGATAAAACGTCGTATCCGCTAATTCGCTTGCATCAACCCAAGTCAGTTCATTATCTGGGTCTTCTGCATCTAAATCGACTAGAAACTGGGTTTTAATTTCACCCAGCACTTGCACAATCAGTTTTTTACTTGGTTCTGACTCAGCGGTTTTATGTTCCATTTCGCCAACTACAAATCCATTTTGTATTGTTTGAAATATAAAGCGAGTCAGATAAATCGTTTGTCCGCTATTATATTCACCCGTCCATGTTGTGCCACGCAAACGTTGTTGTAACAAATCAGCATCAACAGCTTGTCTGGTACTTCTTAAATCAACTTGCTGCTCATTGTCTTCATCTACGAAAAAATTCAGTAAAAAATCTTCAACTAAAACCGTTTCGCCATTGGTAGTTTCAACACCACCAATGACTAATTCATTCGTATTTGGCGTACCATCAGGGATGATATAGGCTTTGCTGAGGTCTACTTCTGCGGCAATTGTGATGGAAGAAGAAAGTAAAAATGCCAAAAATATTGATATTCTCATAAAGAAAATCCTCTGGTTTCAACTAAACGAGATATGATTTAGTATAACCTGTTTTGAGTGATTAAGTGAAAATATGAAACTGGAATCTACAAGCTATCATTTTAGAATTTGAAAAATAGGGCACTTAATAGAGCATTTGAATTGACTAAAGATTGAAATCTGAATTAAGAATAAACGATAGTATTTTTTGAAAT
>JAYQWJ020000223.1:0-3635 GCA_035829175.2 Candidatus Albibeggiatoa psychrophila | reverse complement strand
ACTATACTTTATAGTTAAATCCACTCGAAGTGTTATAGAAATATCTTTCTTTCAAGACAGCAAGCCTTTGAGGAAATATTCTTTTAACACCTCATACGGATTTGACTATAGTAAAACAATTCTAAAAATTAATAAAATTAAGCTGTACAGGATGAGAGAAATGCACCCTAATGATTTATTGAAACTAACGCAACGAAGGGCTTTTTTACGCCAAACTGCAAGTTTTCTAGGTGGCGGATTACTGGCAAGCCAATCGTCATTGAGTTTTGCGAATAGCATAATCGCTGATACTGATGAAGTGCGAATTGGTTATTTACCGATTACTGATGCGACGGCATTACTGGTTGCACATGCAAATGGATTATTTGAACAAGAAGGTTTAAAAGTTGCGCCGCCAATGATGGTAAAAAGCTGGTCAAAACTGATTCAAGGCTTTATATCGGGTAAATTCAACGTTGTGCATTTACTCAAACCGATTCCCGTATGGTTACGCTATAACCACAATTTTCCTATCAAAATCATGTCATGGGCACACATCAACGGTTCTGCCATTGTCACAGGCAAACACATTAACGCAACCCGATTTGAGGATTTAGCAGGCAAACAAATTGCTGTCCCATATTGGTATTCAATGCACAACATCGTCTTACAAATGACCTTGCGCCATGTTGGATTAAAACCCGTTGTCAAAGCAGGATATGAAAGGCTCGCCGCTGATGAAGTCAATTTACGTGTATTACCACCGCCGTTGATGGTTTGGGCATTGAAGGCGCAAAATATTGATGCCTATATCGTCGCTGAACCGATTAACGCCAAGGGTGAACTATTAGCAGGCGCGAGATTACTGCGTTTTACGGGTGATATTTGGCGCAATCATCCTTGTTGCGTGGTATGTATGGATGAACGTATTGCTCAGCAAAAGCCTGAATGGACACAAAAAGTGGTTAACGCCATCGTTAAAGCACAAACCTTCGCCCAACAAAATAAATTAGAAACGGCTAAAATTTTATCGGTTGAAGGAAATGCTTATATTCCGTCAAAATTCAAAGTGTTAAAATATGGCATGACGGCTTATGGCGACGATTACCAACTCTCAAAAGCAATCAAACACCCTGACTGGGACAGTGGACGCATTGATTTTTCACCTTGGCCATATCCTTCTGCGACTCGTTTACTTATAGAGAGTTTTCCAGAAACCTTATTTGGCAGTCCTGATGTGGGTTTTATCGATAAACTGGAAGCGGAGCATGTGGTTGAAGATTTGGTTGATTATCAATTTGTGACTGAAGCAATGAAAATTAATCAAGGCTGGAAACAAGCCCCCGGTGTTGATTTAACAAATCCTTTTGAACGTGAAGAGGTTGTCGAAATTTAATGCAAGCATTGTGGTTAGAAAAAAATAACTTACGTTACAGAGATGATGTTGATTTACCTGTTTATGAAGCTAATGAAGCCTTAATTCGGGTTTTGTTAGCAGGAATTTGCGCAACTGATTTGCAATTAATTCAAGGTTATTATCCATTTTCTGGCATATTAGGTCATGAATTTGTTGGAGAAATTGTGCAAGCTCCGCTTAAACCAGAATGGATCGGACGGCGCGTAGTTGGAGAAATTAATATTGAGTGCGGTCACTGCCCACAGTGTTTGGCATTACGCTCAAGCCATTGTGAAAATCGCCAAGTCTTAGGGATTAAGCAGTATAACGGCGCATTTGCAGAATTCTTAACTTTGCCGTTAGATAACCTATATTGTGTACCCGATAACGTGAGCAATGAACAAGCAGTTTTTGTTGAACCTCTCGCTGCTGCATTGGAAATCCAAAATCAATATCATGTAAAACCCACTGACAAAGTATTGATTATCGGAGCGGGGCGTTTAGGTCAATTGATTGCGCAAACTTTAATATTAACAGGTTGTTTGTTGCAAGTTGTTGCACGTTATCCAAAACAACAAGCTTTATTACATCAACAACGGATTGATTGGATTGCAGAAACTGAAATTCAGCCGCAATATTATGACTTGATAATTGAGGCAACGGGTTCAGAATCTGGTTTTCAAATAGCAGTCAATTCAATACGACCTCAAGGCACAATCATTTTAAAAAGCACTTACAAAGGTAATACGCAAGTTAATTTTTCTCAAATCGTGGTGAATGAAATTCAAATTTTAGGCTCACGCTGTGGCTCATTTGCACCCGTATTAAATCTGCTTGCTCAACAAAAATTCCAGCCTGAAATCTTGATTGATAGCCAATATTGTTTAAATCAGGGGTTAAATGCTTTTGATATGGCTCAGGAAAAAGGAGCTATGAAAGTGTTGCTTACACCATAATCATTAAGCCTAAATCTAAACCGCATCTATTTTGAAATATGCCGTTTTCATCATGTTCAATGCTATCCCGCCGTAACATCTAAAAATCAAATTTTCCGCATCATAAAATATCAACTGTGGTTATAATACCGTTTGTTATTTTGGTGCGACAACAATACAGGTCACGACTATGATTATTATTTTAGAGCCGCATACTCACAAGGACAGCAAAGAATATAAAGCTATTCTCAAATACTTAAATAATTTGCCAAACATCAAACATCGTGTACATGAAGAGCATGGACAGCAACAGATTTTGACCGAAATTTATCTGATTGGAGAAACCCAAGTATTGCCTAGAGATGAGATTGAGGCATTGGCTGGGGTTGAACGTGTGGTACGTGTATCGCAAGAATATCGTGTGTTAGGTCGTCATGAAGATGATGATCAGCGGAGTTGCAGCTTTGAATATAATGGCGTGACTTTCAATCAAGATAATTTGAATATTTTTGCAGGCTTATGTGCGGTTGACAATCCTACGCATGTTGAAATGATGATGAAGGCGTTGAGCGAGCACGGTTTGCAATGTACTCGAATGGGGGCTTATAAACCACGGACAAATCCTTATTCATTCCAAGGTCATGGGCATACGTGTCTGAATTATGTATTTGAATTGGCGGGGAAATATGGGCTTAAAGTCATTTCAATGGAAGTGACGCATGAACAACATGTCGCAGAAATCCAGCAGGCATTAGAAGAAACGGGGCATCCAACGGGCGTTATGTTGCAAATTGGTACACGTAACACGCAAAATTTTGAATTGTTAAAACATGTGGGTCGTCAGCAAGAAATGCCTGTTTTGATTAAGCGTGGTTTTGGTATTACTTTAGAAGAATCATTAAACGCAGCGGAATATTTAGCCAGCGAAGGCAATCGTAAAGTTGTTTTTGGTTTACGCGGGATGAAAAGTAATTTAGGTGATCCGCATCGTAACTTTGTTGATTTCAGTCATGTACCTGTTGTCAAACGTTTAACTCGGATGCCTGTGTGTATTGATCCTTCACACTCCGTGGGGACTCGCCAAGGTTCGCCCGATGGTTTAATGGATATGATGCACGTCACTGCTCAAGGTGTGGTTTCAGGTGCAAATATGATTTTGGTTGATTTTCATCCCGTGCCAAGCAAAGCCTTAGTCGATGGTCCTCAAGCATTACGAATTGAAGAATTAGGCTGGTTCTTAGAAGATGTCGGCATTGCCCGAGAGGCGTATGAAAAACGGGTTGCATTAGCCGCAAAACAACAAGGTTTAAATGGGTGTTGATGCA
>JAYQWJ020000222.1:0-5730 GCA_035829175.2 Candidatus Albibeggiatoa psychrophila | reverse complement strand
CCTAACTCACTGCCGTAACTTTTGCAACTTATCCTTACGTTTTACTTTAGCATTTTTCGACGGCTTATCCTGAAATGTATACACTTCTTCTGCTAAATGAGCCAAACATTCACGATCTTCACTTGCCCAATTTCCTGCTAACGCCTGATTAATCGCTTTTGACAACGCATCAGATAACACACCATTGGTACTGGTATCACCTGAGCTTCTACATTGTTGCAAACATTTTTCGACATCACGAATCGCTCTTTGTTCAACTGTTAATTTTGCCTCTTCCTGTGCCAAACGCTGCGCCTCTTGTTGAGCCTGTTTCTCCTGCTCCGCCGCCAAACGTACCGCATTCTGCGCTTGAATTTCCTGCTCTGCCATTTTTTGTAAACGCTGTTTAGACATTTCTACTGACAAAATCCGCAACCATCCAAACGGCAAACAAGGCTGATTTTTCACCACCAAACGCCGTGTTTTAGGAAATTCATCCACACCCGTTTTACCCAAATTATATAAAGTACGCATTTCATTTTCCGTCACCTCATCCAACCAATCACCCGTCATCCCATTCCAACCATTACCCCAACCGACACGAATATAAGCCGTATCAGCATCTTGCTCGATTTGCTTTAACAAACTTTGACATTCCTGCTCAACCGCCGTTGCACCATACTGATGAAAAAAGGCAATTTCTTTAGTTAAATGCTGCTGCGCATGATTATTTAAGATTTCACGCCATTGCTCAAAATTTTGTGGAATTAACTCATTTTTCCAATTTAATACTTGTTGCGCTTGTGGATTATGCAATAAAAACTCATCAATTTGTAACGTCAAACTCGCTACACTATTCGGTGCTAAGGCTTCAGCGACAATACCCGTTGCATCCTGCCAATTATCAATGCTGTCACGTCTACCCATGACTTTCCATTTAGCTTTCAAAGGATTACCCGCAAGATTTAACCAACGCACATCCATCATGTTGAGATTATCCGTTTTAAATTGAATATCACTCACATGCAAACTGCGTAAAAAGTCGAGATTTTGCGTATTTTGTTGCGAATTATTTGGCGAAGATGAAAATAGATTTTCTAATAAACGATTATCTGCTGTAGTAGGTTTACCACGACTCTTAGGTAAATAATACTTAATATTATCAAACCCTTGCTGTTCAATTAAATGAGACAATAAAGCCGTCCGCATTGAACCTTTAAGCGAACTCCCTGGGATAATCGGATGCCAAAAACCATCTTTTATTTGCTCCCGAATTTCATTAATTTCTTTGATTGGGGAATGAGCAAACAACTGTAATTGATAGCCATAGCCGCCTTTATAATCATCTACAATATCAGTCAAATTATTTAATTTAGTTATATTTCCAACAATTTCCGCTAATTTTGAATCTTTTTTTAACATTTCCTCAACTTGATTAAATAAATACTGCTGATCTGGCACAATCACATTTTGCCCACGCGCTAAAAAGTCAGCATCTCGAATCAAGGTTTCTCCCGTCCCCACATGTACAGGCGTAAGGATTTCAACAACATGCGTAGTGGTTTGATTTTGATATTTTTTTGTATTTTTTATCGGCGGTGATTTTTCAGGTTTAGCCTGAGGTTCTGGAGCTTGTTGCTTTTCAATAATCGGAACAACAGGCGGTTTTTCAATTTTAGCAACTTGTGTTGTACTGGATATATGAGATTGTTTTTTATCCTTTTTTTTATATTTAGCCATTTTATTCGCCCCCTACAAAAAAGCCACGTCCATCTCGATAAATTCGATAATTGAGTATTTTTTCAATATCAACATCTTTTTCAATATCGGGAGTAACATCCTTAACATCACCTTTTAATTGTTTTTGAAAACTACTACCTTCAGTAAACATGCGAATGGTTTTTTTACGATAACTTGTGCCTGCAATCCAACCGCCACGCTTAGCCAAATCATAAGCTGAGCCTTCTAGCCAATCGCCTTGCATATCATGTTGTTTATTTGGAGAAACCAGAGACAAACTCATTGCAACATGCTTAGGTTCTTGAATTTCTATCATTTTTTTATCCCAACTAAATAAACCATGCCCACTACTACGGTCAGCACCAATCCCCGTATCACCTAATAAACACAATGCCGCCTCAAACATTTTTTGTTGTTTTGCATCAATATTGGCTAAAAAGTATAAACCTGTTTTAATTTTCTGTTTTTCAGTTTCCTGCTCTCGATAATGCACCCGCGCAAAATCAAATAACTGCCCATCAGCCACTTGACCCGTTAAACGATTAATCGCAACCCGCGCATTCTCTTCATGATGGAAAAGTTTAAAATGTTCTGGAAAATTATCAATCTTAGGTAATAACAGATTATTTTCTATAATTGTATATTCTTTATCTTTCTCACAAAAATCCTGATTCCAGTTCCAATCACCCTTAACAACCTTCTCCCAAATACTTGATTTTAACCATTCAATCTTTTTGATTTTCTTATTGAATTCTAAATATTGTGGTTTTAATTTAACCGCTTTATCCATAACAGGACGTGGTAGAAAATAGTGGCAATCAGGAGAGTTCTGATGTTCAGGCGTTTGATGTTCAAAAAAGGGGAAACAGGAAGAAAGTAAAAAAGGCGGTTCTCGAAAATACAACTCTGCCAAATTTGAGTCCAACATTTTCCAAGACGATAAAATCGCCGCCGACAACATATCAGAACGAATAAACGTATTGCTATGCTGATAAAAACCAGTGCCGCGTTCATCCAAATGAAATGGAGTTTTGAAAAAAAGACGATAAGCGATTGTTTTCATATTATTCCGCTTGTTCAAGTTCAGGTGCTTTTAATTCTGCTGGAATCTTAAAACCTGTAAAAGGTTGTGCATCTTTACCTTCTATATAATGTGTATGCTCTTTATAAGTTAATGGTTCAATTAGAAATTTTACTTGTCCATAACCACGACTACCATGACCACCCAGCGCATCTTCTTGTAATAATCTTAAGCCTGTACAAATTAAATCGAAAAACTGTTTTTGTTGTTTTACATCATCTTGTTGCAATAAGGTCAAAATCAATGAAAAATTAAACTTTACACCTGCGGGAACACGTTCAAACTGGCGTGGATTGGCAGCCGACGTAATGCGATCAATCACAACTTCGGTTTTGACTTCAGTCATTGGCATATCTAAGTTGGGTGCGTTTTTCAATTTTTCTGCACTTTCATCACTCAAGTGTGCATCGCGGACAAGTAAACGGGTTGGCGTGACACGTTGTTTTTCTTCACTATTATTATCCGCCGCAATACCAAACAATTTACCTAACAAAGTATCAGGATTTTTTCCCGACATCGCTTGACCTTTTTCAAATGAAAACCCGCCATATTCTGAATTTTGGTCTTCCAAACCGTGTAAACGCTCTAATAATGAACGTATTTTGCCACGCAACGATGAACCGGGAATATAAGGTTTATTGCTAATTGGGTCGCGAGCAACGACATTATCCGCCCCACCAATTGCCATGCTGACCGAGTTGCCACCAATATGTAAACCCGTTTGTGCGATAATTTGCCCATTTATGAAGATTTTGCTGTGAATTTGCGTTTTTGCAGCTTTCTGCTGTGCTTTTAGTTCTTCAACGGTCATTTCATTTGACATTATTATTTACCTCCATGACATTTGTGATAAGCAACAATTGCCTCAAAAAATTGACAAAAACGTTCAAAAGATTTTTTATCTTCTGTATTAATTACAAAATCAATTGCTTGGCTGATGACTTCTTGCAAATCTTTAACTCCGCCTTTATGTCGCCCAGCTGCATAGGCTAAACGAGGTTTTAACAATAATAAGCCTTGTGCAGTTTGTTCATTCCAGCCCGCCATTTCTAACTTTTTCATACTACCGTAAGCATTACGAATTTGAGTGGTTGTCACTTTCTTAGTATTTGCTAAGTAATCTCCAAAATCACTGGCACAAGTCACTAATTTCGCGGCTGCACTGACATCATGCTGAGTAATAATTGTTTCAATTTCTTCATGCGTGGGTTTTGACATTATGCACGTCCTTTTCTGGTTAAAAATTCAACCCATCGTACAGGCAAGGGCAACCAATGCGATACGGTTAGCTTGCTATCGCCAATTCTGTCTTCAAAAATAATGGTTTTAATATATTCAAGTTCTTGTTCTATATCGGAGTTTGGATAACGATCAGCCATACGTGCTAAGTTATAAACCAGCCGCCATCGCCACTTTTGCCACATAACCAATTGTTTAATCTCATTAACATCTTTATCTTGTTTTTTTGATAAACGCTCAAATTCTTGCATCGCCAACACAACTTGGCGTAAACGGTCAATAATTGCTCGATTATCTGCTTTTTGAATAATATTCTCTATTTTGTCCCGAAATTCTACGATTTGCTCATATCTTTCCCAAGGAATCGCCGTTTCTAAAAAACAAAATGTATCTTTGGTTCTGTCTTGTTTGGTTTTTAAACTGATATATTCTAAACTTTTAGCTTTAGATTCTTGTTCACCTGCCAACTGAGCCGCTCGGGAAATCGGATAACGCCCTCGAACCATTGCGATACCACCTGAAATAGTAAAGTTAGGATTTTCAGCACAATATTGGGTAAATTGGGTTCTAATTTCATGGGCAACGTCGGGCAACTCATCCCATGAGCCAATCAAAAATAAATCGTCGCCGCCTGCATAGATAATTTGCGTTCTTTGGTATTTTTTTAGTAATTCATTTAAATGACCTGAAAAGAATAAATTAAGTTGTCTGGACAATGTGGCAATTCTTGATAATGAACCCATTTGACCACTTTTAAAATTCAATCCATTTACAAATACTTGCCCTAAGTTATCCACGTCCATACGCAAGATGCCAGCGCGTTTAATACCTGTACTACATTCTGCAAAATTATTAAAATCAAATCCGACTTGTTCTTCTTGCTGCTGATAGCATTCTAACTTTTCAAGATATTGATTTTTTTCGTTATTCCAAATCCCAGCAAACCGAAATCCCACATTAATATTTTTAGCTAAATCTGTCGTTAATGCAGTGTTATCAAAATGGTTTATTTTTTCCAAGAAAATACGATCATTTGCTGTTTGTATAGCTACATTTTCAAGCTGTGATTTTTCAAGGATAAACAAGTCACAAAATAATAGTGGAATGCGTAAACCTGTATTTATTTGTTGATTTTTATCCCATTTCCATAAAAAATAAAGATGATCTTGGGTATGTAAACTTTTTCCTAGTTTTTCTAAGCTATGACATTGACTACAAATCACTTTATCATCAGATGTTTTTCGTAAATCTGCCGCTACGTCATCCCGTCCACAAACCTCACAGAACTGTTTATCTACTTTATCAGAAAAATGTAGGCTAATTGGTTCAAAGAAATCAGTATTTTTTACAATCAACGGTTTAAAACGCTGCAATCTATCTTGCATCAAATCTTCACTGACTTCTTTCCATTTATCACCCATATTGCCATCGTAAAAACAATCACCACATATTTTTGCACTGCCTATTCCTAAAAACACTAAACCACGAAATTCTGCCAGTAATTTTTCATTGATTTTAATCACTTCCTGTTTGAGTTTTTCTACTTTATTAATCGGAATCAATAAATAGAATTTTCCGCCTGATGAGTAGATTTGACTGGTTGGAAATAGGTTTAATTGTTGGGTTAAATGTTGTGAAACCGCATCGCATAATAGTTGAATATACAGTGAGCGACCGCGTAGGGCTTTGGC
>JAYQWJ020000221.1:0-1742 GCA_035829175.2 Candidatus Albibeggiatoa psychrophila | reverse complement strand
GGGTAAGCTCAATAAAAAATCAAAGACTTACTGAGTTTTTCGGAGTTCTCAGTATCTATTATAATCGCTAGAAACTTTTTCGGAGGTTTCAGTTTCATACATCTTAACGGCGACGTGGCTGCATTATTTGTTGTGTTTCCTGTAAACTCAATGGCGCAAAGTCTTCTAGTGAAAAGAACCCTGCTTCAACTTGCGCATCCGTCTTAATTATCATCACTTCATTGCGAATTTGACCCTTTAATTGCCCCATTGCATACACACTTTTCATTCGCATACCCAAGGCTGTCATTTGTGGTTCTAGCTGTTGATATGCTTGTACGCAAGGATGTTGCTGTGACAGTTTAGTTACATCTACTTTTTGCTCTTCTTCAATAGCTTGCATGGCTTTATCAAATTGAGCAATGTGTCCGATTTTCAAAGCTTGTTTAGAAAAATAATCATCTGAACACATTTCGCCATTGGCAACGACTTGATAATGCTCGGTTGGATAACCTGCCACTTCAATTGTTTCACCTGCCACTTTTATTAATTCTGCTGTGATAGGCACATCTGGCGGTTCATTTTGTCCACGAAATATTGGCATATTTGGCATGGCTTGCTGTGGTTTTTGACGTTGATTAGGATTTAAACGTATGATACTTGGGTCAAAATAACGTTTTTCGGCAAGATTCACCATATATATTTTACGCATTTTCAAATCTATCAAACGATAGGCTTGTGGAGCTTGGTTTGTTTCAGTCATTTGCATTCGCGCATAATCTTCACTGATATAGATTTGTTGTGTCTGAGCTTGGGCATTGCGTACTTCAATCATTGTTGCCGCCCAAATATTGACTGTAAATAAATGTAACCCCGTCATGATTAAGCCCAAATAATATCGCTTCATATATCCTCCTAAACTCTAAGTTATTATTGCAACAACATACTATAACAGAGAGATTATTTGCGTGTGATGCTTGAGGTATTTTTAAAAAAATTTCAAAAAAACTATTGACAAGGTATATCGAATATATTATTGTGCACTGCAACAACGATGTTGCACTGCAACATAAAAAGGCAGCCCACATAAGAGCTGTTGAAATATAGAATTCATTTTAAACTTAGTCTTAAATTATCTTAAACTTTTATTCAGGGGTCTTTATTATGCAAGCTCAATTCATGGAAAAATTTTCAAAAGCAAGTCAAAAATCTTTAGGCAACGCTAAAAAATTTGCTGAACTTAACAATATGTTTTTGAAAGGTTTAACTCAACATCAAGTTGATACTGCCAGCAATTACATGGAAAATGCTAACCAACACGCTAGCAAATTAACTGAAGCTAAACGTCCACAAGACATGTGGGCAGTTCAAGGGCAGTTTGTTCAAGAAGCAAACAAAATTGCTATGAGTAATGCACGCACTAGCTTAGACATGATGGTTAATGTTAAAAGCCAATTTGTAGCATGGTACGAAGACAGCTTAAAAGAAGCTGCTGAATATATTCCTGCTAAAGTAGCTGCTAAATAATTGTCGTTTTGACAACATAAAGTTGCTCTCTAAGTTTCTGAGAGCATATTTTAAAGAAGCCTTGTTATCATAAAGATAGCAGGGCTTTTTTGATTTTTCATTATATCGCTTTAAATTACAAGTCATTGCCCGCTATGACCTAAACAAAAAACACATTATCCACCCATAGAAATTGGACTGCATTTCCCAAAATATTTTTATCCAAAATAAAATCATGCTGTAAAAATTATTTCTAT
>JAYQWJ020000220.1:0-7605 GCA_035829175.2 Candidatus Albibeggiatoa psychrophila | reverse complement strand
ACTCGATTTATTAAGTTTAGCTTATTGACCGACTAAGTCTGTACGATTCAAATTAAACCCAAGTATTATAAAAAACTTTATATTATTATATATTTAAAACCTTTTTAATCCTCGAGCTAATGATAAAATGCAGATTAAAGCTTGACAACGATAGGCAGTTGCAATAAACAGTAAGCGGGCAACAATGAAAGGTATGTTTTTTTGGACGGGTTTCATACAGGTATCTTACTAGGGATACTGGTTTTCTTAATTATTGCATCTGGCTTTTTTTCCGCCTCAGAAACCAGCATGATGGCAATCAATCGTTATCGTTTACGCCATTTAGCTACAAAAAATCATAAAGCTGCCAAACGTGTATGCAGCTTATTAGAACAGCCCGATCGCCTGATTGGAGTTATCCTACTAGGTAACAACTTCGTTAATATTTTAGCCTCTTCGATTGCAACAATCATTGCGATTGACTTCATGGGCGAGGCAGGTGTGCCGATTGCAGCCGCATTACTCACGGTCGTTATCCTCATTTTCAGCGAAGTAACACCTAAAACCATCGCCGCGACCAACCCAGAACGGATTGCATTTCCAGCATCCTTAATCATCAAACCATTATTACAACTGCTTTACCCCTTGGTCTGGATGTTAAATATTGCGGGAAATGGACTACTTCGACTCATTGGTGTATCGCAAGACAATGACGACAGCCACCGACTCAGTAGCGAAGAACTCCGCACCGTCGTCCACGAAGCAGAAGGTATGATTCCCAAACGTCACCAACAAATGTTACTCAGCATTTTAGACTTAGAAAAAGTCACCGTTGACGACATCATGATTCCACGCCATGAAATTGTCGGTATTGATTTGAACTCACCGCTCGACACCATCCGCGAACAACTTGCAGCAGCACAACACACCCGTCTTCCACTTTTTCGCGAAAATATTGATAATATCATTGGTATTATACACTTAAGAAAAACCGTGCGTTTGTTTGAACACGAAATGATTAACAAAGAAGACTTGGAGAAAATAGCCAAAGATTTATATTTTGTACCCGAAGGCACGCCGCTAAATACACAACTTTTGAATTTTCAGCGACATAAACGACGGATTGGTTTAGTGGTTAACGAATACGGCGATATTCAAGGTTTAGTCACATTAGAAGATATTTTAGAAGAAATTGTCGGTGATTTTACGACCAATCCCGCTGATGTGCTCACGCCTGATTTTCATCCCTTAGACGATGGCAGTTACTTGGTTGATGGCAGCATTACGGTGCGTGATCTTAATCGAGCAATGAAATGGCATCTGACCACCGAAGGGCCTAAAACCTTGAATGGCTTGATTTTAGAATATTTAGAAGCGATACCAGAAGCAGGAATTAGTTTACGTTTAGAAGGCTATCCTATGGAGATTATGCAAGCAGGTGACAGAGTTGTAAAAACGGTGCGTATTTATCCAAATCGTTGGCAACCGACTAAAAAAATCAATGAAGAATAGCTTTTGCTAGGAGTGCCAAAGTGATGAAATCATTACCGATTGGAATTTCAACATTTGCAAATATGCAGCAAGGCAATTTTACTTATGTTGATAAAACCCAACTTGTCTACGATTTAGCAACACAAATCATGGCAAAATCGATTTAAGTATTGAATCACAACATAGTGTATTTATTTTAGAATTCAAAGTGGTGGACTTAGATAATATAGAAAATAGTGCATTACAACAGATTAAAGCTAAAAAATACTATGAAAAATATGTTTCCTTGCAAAAGCCCATCTATTTAATCGGCATAGAATTCAGTCGTAAACAGAAAAATTCAACCCATTTTGAATGGGAATGTCTGCGATAAGCCATATATTAAAAAACATGATAAAAATAAATTTGGAGCAGCTATGCGCCCAGCACATTTGAGTATTATTTTAGAGCAAGAATTTCTCAGTACCGATAAAGGACATCATACGCCTGTGATGTTGTGGGGTGCACCGGGGATTGGGAAATCTCAAATCGTGGCTCAAATTGCGCTTAAACATCAAGTACCTGTGATTGATATTCGCTTATCTCAAATGGAACCTAGCGATTTACGGGGGATTCCGTTCCGAGTCGATGAAACAGTGGAATGGGCAATTCCTGCATTATTACCTAATAAAGCGAAACATGGCGCAACAGGTATTTTATTTTTAGACGAAATCACCTCCGCACCACCCAGCGTGTCAGCCGCCGCATATCAATTGATTTTAGACCGTCGTTTAGGCGAATATCAAGTGCCCAATGGTTGGGCGATTTTTGCCGCAGGTAATCGTCAAGGTGATAGAGGCGTGACTTACGCAATGCCTGCACCGTTGGCAAATCGTTTTTCACATTTTGAAGTATCGGTTTATTTAGATGATTGGGTGGCGTGGGCGTATCAAAATCAAATTGATGAGCGGATTATTGGTTTTTTGCGGTTTCGACCTGAATTATTGTTCGATTTTGACCCCGCGCATAATCCTGTGGCATTTCCTTCTCCACGGTCATGGGAATTTACTCATCGTGCATTACAGAAATTTATCGATTATCCTGATTTGTTGCTAGATTCATTACAAGCTTGTGTCGGCGATGCTGCGGGTATTGAGTTGCATACATTTATCATGAATTTGGAAAATATGCCTGATTTAGATGCGATTATTCAAGGTCAAGTGGTTGAGCCTCCTCACGATACAGATTTGCAATATGCGGTGGCGGCAGCGTTAGTTGGTCGTGCAATTCGTGCCAAACAACAGCCAGAAGCCTTCGTAATATTCGGGCACATTTTAGATTTTGCTACCCGATTTAGACATCGCGAAATGGGTGTGATGTTGGTGTCTGATATGCAACGCGCTATTGGCAATGATTTGTTTAATGTGCCTGCGTTTCAGCAATGGGCACAAACCATCGGCGATGTGATGTTATACGAATAAAGTGCTTGTGATGACAAACGATAAGTTATAAAAATAAGGATTTACCGCAGCGTTTAAATTTTTGGCTTTAAAAGTGTCTATTATTTGGATTATATTTAAAGCAATTAAGCATTTCATCATAAAAACAGGGCAATAATAGGGTAAGACGTTATTGTCTATTTTTGATGAAAATCTGTTGTAAAAATAAATCATGATCAGCAAAGAACTCTCTAGGATTTTAAACAATCTGCATCCGATCTCTTGCAATCAAATTACCTTTAAAATCAAATATTTAAGTAGTGTCCGAAAATTGCTTCTCTCGTACTAAATAAATCACTTTATCGGGTAACTCAAACATGCAATTACGATTATCACAACCCATTTTTTGTATTGTTAAATACTGTGCGCTACTGTTTAGCTTATCCATAAATACAGCTAATTCAACAGAATCCCCTGAATCTGAGATTGGGCAATTATTACAATTATCATTAATGGAATTATTAGATATTTCTGTCACGACCGCATCAAAAATGGAAGAAAGTATTAAAAAAACCTCAGTTGCAACTTTAGTGATTACAAAACAACAAATTCAAGATAGAGGCTACCGTAACTTATTGGATGTCATGCAAGATTTGCCGGGAATAGATGTACAAAAATACAATCATCAAGTTGAATATCATTCAATAACAATGCACGGTCATGTCGGTAGCCATAAATTTCTTATTTTGCAAGATGGGGTGCGCATAGATTCTCCAACAGGTGAGGGAATTGCGATTGCAGATAATTTTCCTGTGGCTCATGCTAAACAAATTGAGGTGGTATATGGACCTGCTGCCGCATTATACGGTGCTGATGCGTTTGGTGGAGTCATCAATATTATCACCGAACCTTATCCCGAATATCAATCTTTAAGCGTATCGATGGGCACAGATCAATATCGACATTATGCTTTTCAAGCAGGTGGCGTGTTAATTCCCAAACTTTCATTTAATATCAGCGGTCAATTACAAAAACGTGATTATTCTGATTTATTCAATGATTATCCCGATTTGTATCAAATGGGCGATTTAGTCACTTTAGGACAAAATGTATATCAAACTGCGGAGGAGCGAAATCCCTTTTATGCTGCGGATGAAAGTAAACATTTATTTGCACGACTTGATTATGATGATTGGTTAACCGTTGGTTTTAATCATAGTTTTTTACGCAATCCAAGTACCGCAGGTAGCGAACCCAATGCCTCTGTTTATGGGGTTGATGAGGTTTGGAATACAGAAATAAACAGTGTTTTTATGCGTTTAACTCATGAATGGACTGACGCGCTGCAAACCGAAACTTTGTTTAATTATGCTGATTATGAAGTTGACCCTACTTCGCGGTTTAAAAATATTTATGGGGATTATTTGGATAGTTATATTTATGCGAGAGGTGAAAAATACAGCGTTGAGCAGCAATTTAGCTATCAATTAAATGAAAAACACCAATTTATTGCAGGTTTGAGTTTTGAGAAATTCTACAGTATTCCTAAAACCACCGATTTACCACAGCCTTACGATAAAACTAAAGCACCGACTGAACAAGGTTTATATCATTGGGGGACTGATAACAGTTTACCGATTGATATTTATGAATTACGTCATCATACTTCAGCCTATTATTTTCAATGGCAAGCCGCGTGGCGTGATAATTTATCATCAACGGTTGGGGTGCGTTATGACCAAAGTTCGAGTTATTCCAGTACACTCAATCCACGTTTAGGGCTTGTATATCAGCCTAGTGACAAGACGATTTTAAAATTATTTTATGGTGAAGCGTTTCGTGCACCGTCGCCAACCGATACCCATGAAGTGTTTGGCATTTTCTCAGGCTTGCAAAATGAACAAGGCGAATATCTTAGCTTTTTTTTCCAGACATTAAGTGATGAATTAGAACCTGAAAAACTACGCAGTTTACAATTCAACGCAATTCACAGTTTACAAGATAATGTACAATTGTCTCTCACCGCTTATTACACAACAATCAATGATCGTATTTTAAACGTTAACGAAACAGAACCAACTCAATTCATTGCTGGCGGGCAAATTTTATCTTCAACTCGGAATGAGAACTTTGGGCGAGCAAAGCAGTATGGGGCTGATTTAAGTGTGTTATATCAAACCGAATTAGGCAATGCTTGGGATGCCGATTTGTGGGCGCATTACAGTTATATTGATGGTTATAATCAGCAGCAAGGTGAGGAGAATTCAAAACAACAGTTACGTTTTATTTCCCCGCATAAATTAAAATTAGGCGCGACATTTCGTTATCAAAATCGTTACGTGATTACACCTAAATTATATATTATTGGACGTATGAACAATGGTTCGGCTGGCGATGTAGATAATACAACACCGGGTTATGCGCGAATGGATTTGCATTTAGGGGCTTCTATTTCAGATAATTTGTCTGTCAGTGCAGATATTTACAATGTTTTTAATCGCCGCCATTACAATGCAGGTCTTAATTTATTAGCAAATTTACCAGACAATGCACAGCCTTTGCGCAGTGTGATTTTGTCGGTGCGTTACCAGTTTTAGGTTGTGATTAAATAAGTTCTTATATACACTTTGTGCCGATTTTTCATCCAATTTGCATTTTATATTAATTACTTCATTTGACCTATTTTTGAAGTAGTTACTCATTTCTTTATCAGCAATCAAACTGGTATAAGTCAAATAAATACCTTATTATAAGTAGCGTATCTGAGAGTGGAGTTTACTGATGCCGACCATTGTGCGTATCACTATTTTAAGTTTGATTTTAGTGCTAGAAGCTTGTAGTTCTTTTCGATTTAATAGTCATCAAGCATTTATTACATCAGGTAGTTTCCGTTCTCAACCAGAGCTACCAATTGTTACTGCGCGTTTACTGACAGAACCATTGAAAGCATTACCTATCACGCCTCTCTCAATTGAACCGCCTATTATTCCTGATGTGATAGAAAATATTTTATTTGATTCTGATAGTTCAGTCTTATCTTCTTTAGCCGTTACGCAATTAGATAATTTTGCAAATGTTGTTGGCAGTGGTGATTATCAAATTTTGCTAGAAGGGCATACTGATAGCTCGCATAACTATGAATACAATCAGAATTTATCTGAAGCACGCGCCTCTGCGGTGAAAGAAGCTTTAATTGCGAGAGGTATTTTATCATCCCGCTTAATCACTGATTATCATGGTGAAACAAACGCCGTTGCAACAAACAGTAATTCACAAGGTAAACAACAAAACCGTCGAGTTGAATTAAGACCGATTAAACCATTTAAACCTAAACCATTATTACCTAAAGCATTATCACTTGCACCAACAGATACCAGCTTAAAACCGCTATCAGCTGCCACCAATAATGTTGAAGTGATTGATATAAAAATGAATTCACCCAAAAAATTAGAACCGACAGCTAATGCAACAATACCGATTAATATTAATCTCACAACCAATGCTCCAATCGATTCAAACTAAATATGCTTGATTGAAACAGAAATAATGCTAGCACTTTCAAATCTTTAGCATTACTTTTGTTCAAGCCTTTTTCATCATTCAGATCGTAATTCAAACAATGCGTATAAATTTCATTTGTATGGGGCAGAAAATGCCAACTTGGGTACAGCAAGGCTATCAAGAATATGCCAAACGTCTCCCATCTCAATGCGAACTCAATTTAATTGAAATTCCGCTGACACGGCGCGGTAAAAATGCAGATATTCCACGAATTCAACAAGATGAAGGCAAACGCATGTTAGCGCAACTGGGTCATGATAGTTTTGTGCTTGCTTTGGATGAACGAGGCAAAACTTGGGATACGACGCAATTATCACAACAATTAGACAATTGGATGCAAAATTACACACAAGTAGCGTTACTCGTTGGTGGGCCAGAAGGTTTAGCCCCTGAGTGTTTGCAAAAAGCTCAACAAAAATGGTCGTTATCTGCGTTAACTTTGCCACATCCTTTAGTCCGAGTGGTGGTTGCTGAGCAAATTTATCGTGCGTGGACTTTACTCAATAATCACCCTTATCACAGAGCTTAAAGCATGTTATATCTTGCCTCAAAATCACCGCGCCGTAGGGAATTACTTGAACAAATTCAAGTGGCTTATCACGCTTTAAAAGTAGACACTGATGAGTCAGTACATAAAGATGAAACGCCAGAAGTATATGTACAACGAGTGGCTTTACAAAAGGCTCAAGCGGGTCTCGCATTACAGCCACAGGATTGTGTATTAGGCGCAGATACCAGTGTGATTTATCAGCAGCAGATTTTAGGTAAACCCGTTGATAATGCGGATGCGCAACGCATGTTACAAACATTGTCAGGTCAAACCCATCAAGTGATGACGGCAGTGGCCATCGTAAGTGCAGGTCTGAAATTGTCTCAATTAAATATCAGTCAAGTGAGTTTTCGCGTGTTAACAGAGGCTGAAATTCAGGCTTATATTGAAACCCAAGAGCCGATGGATAAGGCGGGAAGTTATGCGGTGCAAGGCTTAGCCAGTATCTTTATCAAACGAATTGAAGGCAGTTATTCAGGCGTGATGGGATTGCCATTATATGAAACCGCTCAATTATTACAGCAAGTGGATAAGTCGCTATTGCGCTGGCTAAAAACATAATCCACCCGTATAATTTTATAAAATATGAAGAATATAAGCTGTTAT
>JAYQWJ020000219.1:0-3660 GCA_035829175.2 Candidatus Albibeggiatoa psychrophila | reverse complement strand
CACTTTGCCTGCCCATGATGCAGATGGCGGCACAATCACTTACAGCCTTGTAGATAATGACGGCGGTGCAGCGGTTTTAACCAATGCCAGCACAGGCGCATTCACTTACACACCCACATCCTCTGGCACACATACTTTCAGCTATAAAGTTAACGATGGATTTGATGATTCCAATGTTGAAATTGTTACCGTTATTGTCAGCAGCTTGATTGTTAACAATATTAGCGATACTGACGATGGGAATTACGCAACAGGTCAAAATACCTTACGTGAAGCGATTACCTATGCCAATGCAGGCGATACGATTACGTTTGACGACAACAGTATTGCAGGGCAAACCATCAATCTTGATGCCGTATTAACCATTGATAAAAATATAACCATCGATGGCGATGTGAATCTGATAAGCATCAGTGGTCAAGACACGGTACAAATATTTAATATCAGTGCAGGAATAGTTGTTTTATCTAATCTAACATTAAAAAATGGATATGCGTCAACAGGTGGCGCTGTCGAAATCACTGGCAGCAGTACTTATGTGACAGCCCAAAACCTCATTTTTGATAGCAATCATGCGACAATTCGAGGGGGTGCAGTTAGAATATTAGGTACTGGAAATACTGTTATTGTGAAAAATTCAACATTTGCCAATAACTCTGCATCTGCATCAGCAGGCGGGTTACGATGTGCAATAGGCGCAACAGCTAAAATTTATAACAGTACTTTTTTTAACAATAACTCAGCCGAAGGTGCAGTAGTTAACACCGATGATTGTAATTTATTTGAGATTTATAACAGTACCTTACATGGCAATACAGGCAGCCACACACTACAGAATTATGTAGGCAATTCAACATTTAAACTGTATAACACCATTATTTCAGGCACGATAGGTGGTGTCGATTGTAGTGGCGGCCTATCAATTCAAACCAATACATTGATTCAAGATGGAACGTGTGCAGCCAGCATAACAGGCGACCCCAAACTTGATACCGCACTCGCTGATAACGAAGGCACAACCCAATCATTAGCCTTATTATCTGACAGCCCCGCAGTCAATGCAGGCAATGCCGCCACTTGTGAAGCCACTGACCAACGCGGCGTATCTCGAACCGCTTATGACACTTGCGATATTGGTGCGTATGAACTGATATTAACTCCAACCGAACCGAGCAATTTTACACCGACTGTACCTATTTACGATAATTTAGCCTCTGGTGTTGCATTATCATGGATAGACAGTTTATACGAAGATGACTATATTTTATCGCGTGATGGCAGCGAAATCGCAACTTTTACTCAAGACAGCACGAGTTATACCGACACAGCAATCACATGTGGTTCGACTTACACTTACAGTATTAAAGCCAAAAATAGCAATGGTGAATCCGATACCGTATCAACCACGCCAACCGCGATGCCAGTGTGCCCCGAACCCATAACACCCATTGATTTTATTGCAAATATGCCTATCTTTGGCGATTTAGACCCAAGTGTCGGTTTATCATGGACAGATAATAATGACTATGAAGACAACTATATTTTATCGCGTGGCAGTAGTGTAATTGCGACTTTGAATCCAGATAGCACTCGTTACACTGACAACGACGTTAGTTGTAATTCAACTTATACTTACAGCCTTAAAGCAAGCAATGGATTTGGTGAATCAGGCAATGTATCCGTCACAGCGGTGATGCCAGCTTGTCCACTATCAATACCAAATGAACCACTCAATTTTGCAGCAACCGCCACCAGTTACAATCAAATCCAACTCAGTTGGACAGATGAAAGCGCGATAGAAACGGGTTATAAAATCCTACGAGACGGCAAACTAATTGATATATTAGACAGTGACTCTGAGACTTATAATGACTCAAATTTAAATTGTGAAACCACGTATAACTATGAAATTTATGCTTATAACAGTGTGGGCGACTCAATTATACAAACGGTTTCAGTCACGACACAAACTTGTCCATCACTCGTTCCGGGTAATCTTAGCGCAACAGTAACGGCGGACAGTATTACTTTAATTTGGGAAGATGTTGAAGGTGAAACTGCTTATTTAGTCACTCGTGAATCATTAACCACTCGCCGACTTAGAGCTGTGACTGAATTTGACTTACCAGCCGATTCAACCACATTTACCGATTCTGGTTTTGAATGCGGACAATCCTATACTTATGCGGTTGCAGCTGTCACTGATACGGGAGTTTCTGAAGCCGCCACTATCGAAGTAGAAGCCGCAGCATGTGCGATTCCACCCGTTGCACCAAGTCAATTAAACGTTTCAGCAACAACGTATGCTACGATTTCAGTTTCATGGTTGGATAACAGTGATAACGAGACAGGCTTTTATATTTCGCGTAATGGCAATTCGATTAAAAATGTCTCAGAAAATAGCACGTCTGCCACGATTCGAGATTTAGAATGTGAAACGAGTTATTCATTGCAAGTCACGGCATTTAATACCGAAGGTCAAGCCAGCAGTGAAACCATTTCTGCAACGACCGCGACTTGTCCATTGATTAATCTCGTTGCCCCTTCACATTTTGTTACAAGCTTATTAGCCAGCAATCAAGCTCAATTAACGTGGAGTGATAACAGTCTCAATGAAACGGGTTTTCCAATTGCCCGTAATGGTGAATTTATTGCCATTGCCCCGATTAATACACAACGATTTGTCGATACCAATATCACTTGTGGCACGGAGTACATTTATCATCTTTATGTAACGGATAATGTGATTAATTTAGGCGGCTTAGAACAAATTATCACCACGCCTGCATGTCCGCCTGAAGGTAATTTTTATGTGCATCTCAATACAATTGGCTCAGGCATCATCAATAATTGTAATGCGGCGGTTTGCAGTCTCATAACGGTTGGAGACACAACGCTTAATCTCGCTACAACACCAAGTGAAGGCTGGCAATTTAGTCATTGGAGCGGTGATTGTGCGAGTTCACAACTGCTTGTTGATGCTGAAAAAAATTGTTTAGCGAATTTTAGCCAAATTATTGAAGAAGTTGAGCCAATTCCTGAACTGCCTATTGTTGAAAATCCAGTTGTTGAAGAGCGTCCTATTTACGAATCAGACACAGTGGGTGCTTACACTGTTCCAAATATCGGTGCGGATTTATGTGGGGCATCGTTTACTAACTATAACTCAACCACAGGCAATTTAAATATTTGTGAAACGGGCAGTGTCGCTGGCGGTAATTTAATTGGTGACAATATTAATGCAGGCTTAGTATCAAGTTTCATACTCAATGCCGATGCCACGATTACAGGCGGACGACTCAGCGGATTTAGTACTAACTTTGGCACGTTGCAAGACTTAACCATTACCCAATATTCAGAAGTGGCGGGCGGTTTTTACGCAGGTTCAGTTGATAACAACGGGACGATGATTGACCCGTATATTGAGGAAGGCAGCACGATTTTTAGCAGCACAGGACAAGGCTCAATCGCTGGGATTACTCAGAATAAAGGCACGATTCAAGGCGTACTTAAACTGGGTGTGAATACCGCTGTGATTGGTGGCAAAATCTCAGGCAAAATTACCGCACCATTCAAATCACCTGCTTATATTGGAGCGGCTGAAATCTTACCCGGTGCGATATTAGAAAATGTGTATTTAAGCCCAACGGTGAAATTACC
>JAYQWJ020000218.1:0-13352 GCA_035829175.2 Candidatus Albibeggiatoa psychrophila | reverse complement strand
CATTCTGTCTTTATATGTGGAGTGGGCTATTTCTTTCAATAGAGATGTTGCAAGCATGAAAATAGTGATATTGTTCATTTAGAATTTTGTAAGGACTTCTTCAAGCAGAGCTTGATGGACAGGCATTACCAAATAGAATTTGGTAACGAGCTAAAATACCCCCAAACCGACTTGAATTTGAGAGTAAATATCAGTCATTGACTCATGTTTCTAAAAACGATCAATCCTAATGCAGCATAAAATGCTCAACATTGGAATAACGTCCTTCCGTTCCTGAGCCATTGTAAGCAACTACCACAGCATAAAAACCAACACCGTCAACAGGCAATTCAAAACCTTCTGGTAATTCTAATTCCAGTTTGCGATTAAGTTGGACATTCAGTTTCTCAAATGTTGGATTGGGGTTTGTATTTGGATACGATGCGTAATACAAAAAATAGCCTTGCGCACCTAATATAGCTGTCCACGTTAAAGTCAATTTATCTTGCTTCACTTTTAAATGCAATGTGGGTGCTGCCAAAATTGCGGGTGCAGTAATCGTGTTGCTAGTACGTACTAAAACGGTAGAAGTGAATGGCGCGAGTGAAATTTCCCCACTGGCTGGCTGTCCTGCTAAATCAAGATAATCAACACCTTGCAAATTAATGGTTTTAGTTTCATAACTTGGATTGGTGAATAATTTAACTTGTTTCTCAGCAGGCAAACTGGGTTGTAACGCCACCGCTTGCAAATTGACATTATCTATCCAATAAGTGCCCGCATCATCTTTCTCGGTGGAAAATAAAAATTTCATCGTATCATCAGTGAGTTGATTCTGGAAAATATACTGATAATCACGGCGTTGAGTATCCATTGCAAAAAAACGTTCTTCATAAATGACATATTTTGGCTTGGTTTGATTTAGACGCACTTGAATATCCCCGAAATCATCCGCGATAACACTAAAAGCTAAGCGATACCATTGGTCTTTTTGCAAACTTAGAGTATTTGGTACAAGGTTTAACAACTTGTCAGAAGTATTAAACACTGCTTTTAAACTACCATTGTCTAATTGCGTCGTGTCATAAAAGATTTTTTCAGGTTTGCTAGTCGGCCCCCAACTTTTTACATCAGCATCAAACGTCGGATTGGTAATTAACTGTTCACCAATGACTTGAACAACCTCAGTTGGCAATAACAAACCACAATCAGCTGAACTTTGGTCGTATTGAGAAAAGCTTTGTTTCCAGTTGGCTAAAGAATAACGTTGCCCATCGCGCATAACCGCTAAATCACTGTATGGATTGCAGTAATAATTATTATTCATATCGCCGTGATGCGTTGTATTAGTCAATTTCAAACCCAACTGGTCAGGATCGAGAGAAATGATAATATTGTTTTCAATCAAGTTATTGGATGAAGTGCCACCGTATAAATCTTGCACCACAATTTGCGGGTCATTGTTGTATAAAGTGTTATTGCGTACAACCGTATTTTGAAACGCATTGAGGCGAATCCCCATATCGGCATTATTGAAAATCACATTGTTCTCAATCACATTGTTTTTAAACCCAAAATCTGCACCGATACCCATGCCGTAAGCTGAATGATGTTTACACGGGTCACTGTTAGTTGAACTACAACCGTTGGATTCATCCGTATTGCCCACTGAACCACTCAAATAATTACCCCGAATCGTATTACCATCAGAACCAATACTAATTGCGCCACCATCATTTAAGATTAACAAGGTGTTTTTAATCACATTATTTTCAATCAGATGATAACCGCCGTCTTTGAGGAACATGCCATTTTCAGCCACGTTTTCGATATAATTGCCGCGCACTGTATAGGCTTTACCATAGACATCAATCCCATTGCCTTGATATTTCCCGTCATAACGCACACCATAAGCTCGATACATCGCGGTATTAGTAATGGTATTGTTTTCAACCACGCTGCCTTTGACATCAAAGCCTTTCGAAACATCCGCTTGCAAACCGATACTGGAGTGAAGTTGATAGTGTAATTCATTATTATTGATGGATAAATCGGCTGTATTCCAAGTGGTAATTCCTTTCACATTATGCAAAAAATAGCATTGTTGAACTCGCACATTATCAGAGCTGTTGACGTGCATACCTTGGGTAGCGAAATGACGAAACAGTAAATTTTCAACTAAGGCATTGTCTTTGTGATTATTGATAGACAAACCTGTTTCATACACTGCGCCTTCAATTAAAGCTTGATTGGGGTCAACGCCTGCGGGAGGATATAAATAGATTTTTTGGCTTGTTGCGTCGTAATACCATTCACCTGTAAAATCTAATTCTTCCAATTTACCATCAATAAAATAACCCCATTCAGGTAATTTCGAGCCTAGACCTGTGACCGCCAAGCGACCTGCTGCTGCACCGTAGCCCGTGATTTCCTTCACCTCATTTGTCCAACTATTACGAATCCGTAACGTCGCGCCTTTCCAATAATTATCAGGTTTTCCGTATGCTGCCAAAGTGGGATCAGTAAAATAGTCCTTACCTGTATTGCTGCCGACTTTAAGCCAATTTTTATCCAAAGCACTGTTTACATTTGGATAACGTGAAATCGTCATCAAGTTGCCATTGACGAATAAGTGTTGAATCGGTTTGATATTGCCATCTGAATCTTGAGGTAATAAACCTGTCACATTGGCTTCATAAACAAGACCAGAATTTAAAGAAGAATGTACCGTCGGTGTCCAATTTGAAATCGCCACACTACCTGCAATCACCGCTCTATCGCCTTCGCCATAAGTGGAGAAAGTTAAGTTTGTGGGTGAACGCAGTAGTTTAATTGCGCCACGAAAAGTATCGCCCCGTTTGAATAAAAAACTATCGCCATCGCTAAAGCTTTGGGTATTTAAATTGGAAACTGATTGCCAAGCAGTCTCAGGACTCAGACCATCATTGCTGTCGTTACCCGCATTCGCTAAATAGTAGGTTTGAGCAAATAGGGAATGGCTTGCAAATAAACACAGTAGAAAAATCAGCCGTTGCCAGTATTTCATCATGGCACTCCTTTGAAATTTTTGAAAACCTCATTTTAACTAACAGTACAGACTTAGACTATTTTTAATTTAGCAAATGTCCCTTATGGTGTTAATTTTGGTGATGATGCAGAAGTGCGAAATTTATTTTGCGAGCCACTATTTTAAGATAAAGCAGCATTATGTTTTATAGGAATACCTTGTTTTTTATGCAAAGTTTTGTTTTTTTATATTAATCAATTCACCTTGCACAAGTGAGGTTTTGTAGGATAATAAATCAATGATTGAGGTTTTCAGGCGGATTTTATAAATTGCAGATTCTTTTAGGATTTTGTAACGACTGCATCCCATTTTGATTTCTTTCTATTTCTTCAAGCAGAGTTTGATGGGCAGGCATTACCAAATAGAATTTGATAACAAGCTAACAAATCATCTATTTCCAAGCAAAACGGTTTCAATGACATTGGACATAATGACTAAAGTCTCGTGATAAAAGTGCTTAGATGAATTTGCACATTGCTAATTGTCACACGAAAGCAGTAAAATCCACTTTTGTTTGGAACAATGCCCATGGCAACATTGGACAATCTTGACTCTATTTTAAATAGCATGGCAACGCATATTAAACACTACTACCATGATAAAAATCCTAATGACTTGATGATGGTTGGTATTCATACAGGCGGTGTTTGGGTTGCAGAACGCTTGCATCATTTGCTGGGATTACCTCTCCCATTGGGCAAATTGCAGATTGGTTTTTATCGTGATGATTTTAGTCAACTCGCCTCACAACCCACCGTCAAACCCTCCGACTTATCCGTTGCAGTCGAAAACAAGCACATTATTTTAGTCGATGATGTAATTTATACGGGGCGCACAATCAAAGCCGCTTTAAACGAACTATTTGACTATGGAAGACCTGCCAGCGTATTGTTGGTTGTCCTAGTGAAAAGAGGCGGTCGTGAGCTACCAATTCAACCTGATATTGTTGGCTGTGCATTTGATTTAGACATGACACACCAAGTTAAACTCAATGGGCCAGAACTTTTAACTTTAGAAATATGTCCACGTAATGAATAATATCCAACTTGATGATAACGGTCGTTTACGCCATTTTATCGGCATCGAAGGACTACCACGACATTTACTTATTGATATTTTAGATAACGCCGAATCATTTATCAGCGTTGCTAAAAAACAAGTAAAAAAAGCACCACTTCTCCGTGGTAAAACAATTGCAAATCTATTTTTTGAACCCAGCACCCGTACCCGCAATACGTTTGAATTGGCAGCTAAACGCCTGTCTGCGGACATTCTCAATGTCAATATCAGCATGTCGGCAACCACCAAAGGTGAAACCCTGATTGATATGTTGCGTAATATGGAAGCCATGCAATGCGATATGTTCGTGATTCGGCATGGTGAAAGTGGCGCATCGTTTTTTATGGCACAACACGTTGCCCCGCACGTCAGTATTATCAATGCAGGTGATGGCTGGCACGAACATCCCACTCAAGCCATGTTAGACATGTTCACGATTAGGCAATATAAAGGAGCTGATTTCTCCGCGCTAAAAGTGGCGATTGTCGGTGATATTTTACATTCGCGAGTGGCACGTTCGCAAATTCATGCTTTGACGACATTAGGTGCAGCAGAAGTACGAGTGATTGCGCCAAGAACCTTAATGCCTAACCATGTTGAATCACTGGGGGTTCATGTCTATGACCGTTTGAAAAAAGGTTTAGAAGATGTTGACGTGGTGATTATGTTGCGTTTACAAAAAGAACGTATGCAAGGCGCATTATTACCCAGCCAACACGAGTATTTCCAATATTACGGTTTAACCGATGCAAAATTAGAAGTGGTCAAACCCGACGCAATTGTCATGCACCCCGGCCCTATTAATCGTGGGGTTGAAATTGATTCAGAGGTGGCAGATGGAGAACGCTCGGTGATTTTACAACAAGTCAGTAATGGGATTGCGGTGCGCATGGCGGTGATGAGCATGATTTTAGCCCCTAAATCGACTGAACATAAAAAGGATAAACACTAATGGCTGGCTTCAGTATTGTTGGCGGGCGTGTCATAGACCCAGCATCTGAATTTGATGAAATTGCTGATGTACATATTCAAGATGACAAAATTGCGGCAATTGGTACGCCACCAGCAGATTTTACCGCAGACAAAGCTCTAAATATTGATGCGACTGGATATATTGTTTGTCCGGGATTGGTTGATTTAAGTGTGCGTTTGCGTGAACCCGGTGCGGAACATAAAGGCACAATTCTCAGTGAAACCCGTGCTGCTGCCAGTGGGGGAATTACCAGTATTTGTTGTCCGCCCGATACTGATCCTGTGATTGAAACCCCCGCTGTTGCTGAATTATTACAACAACGCGCAGCCAATGCAGGTATGGCGAAAGTGCATCCATTAGCCGCCTTAACCAAAGGTTTAAAAGGGCAACATTTAGCTGAAATGGGTGATTTGAAAGAAGCGGGTTGTGTCGGTGTCAGCAATGCGATGAATCCAATTGAAAACACTGAAGTATTACGTCATGCAATGTCTTATGCAGCAAATTGTGATTTAACTTTATTTATGCAGCCACAAGAACCATTTTTAGGGCGAAAAGGCTGTGCGCATGAAGGTGAAGTGAGCACTCGTTTAGGTTTGGCGGCAATTCCTGAAGCGGCTGAAACCATTGCCGTATCACGGATTTTGTTTTTAATGGAAATCACCGGTGTGCGAGTACATTTTTGTCGTTTATCTACAGCTAAAGCGGTTGAAATGGTGAAAGATGCACAAGCAGAGGGTTTGCCTGTTTCAGCCGATGTCAGCACCCATCATTTATTTTTAACCGAGATGGATATTTTAGATTATAACGCCCAATGTCATGTGATGCCACCGTTGCGAACTCAGCGCGATAAGGAAGCATTACGCCGTGGTTTGGCAGCGGAGACGATTCACGCGATTTGCTCTGACCATCAACCGCATGAGCCTGATGCGAAACTGAGTCCATTTGCGATGACTGATCAAGGAATTTCTGGGCTGGATACTTTGTTGCCATTGACTTTGCGCTTGGTTGAAGAAAATGATTGGGATTTAAGCAAAGCCTTGGGGATGGTGACATATAAACCTGCGGATATTTTAGGTTTAGCGGTTGGGCGGTTGGCAGTTGGCAGTGACGCGGATATTTGTATTTTTGACCCTGAAGCCTATTGGCGATTGACTGAGGATAATATACGCAGTTTGGGTTTAAATACGCCATTTTTGGGTTGGGATTTTAAAGGACGTGTGAGTTATACATTGATTAATGGCAAGGTTGTGCATACGTCGATGAATCATTAATAAAGCTAAATAATCGGTCTATTTGATGGGCATTTTTTGGATTTAAACTTTCAACAGCATTGCTTGCAAAAGAGTCAACTCCCACAACATAAAAGGCATTAATCACCTCAAGTTGTGGGAGTTGTTTGTGTGATAGACAGGATAAAAATCACTGTTTTATCACAACAATCAAGACAAATTATTAAAACGCTTTTCTAATGTCCAAGGGCTGACACCCAAAGCATAAGCAAAGCGCAATTTCCACATACTCACAATAGTACGCATTAAACCTTTTTCTGCCCAACGTCGCTTGGATACAATGACTTTATTTTTTAAGCATACTGGGCGACTTTTATGTTTCAATTGGCGACTCAAACTGATGTCTTCCAATACGGGAATTTCTGGAAATCCTTGTATTTGTTCAAACACACTACGTTTTACAAAAATGGCCTGTTCACCTGTTGCGATGCCTGTTAAGCGCGAACGCAAATTAGCCAATGTTTCAACGATGCGTAAAGAAAGTTTTTGACCTTCTAAACCAATATCAAACCGTCCCCAGTCTTTGCGGTTACTAAATAAACACACCAAAATCATTAAATCTGCATATTGGGGTAAAAATGTATCCACACTGAGGAAAACCAGCACTTTTCCAGTTGCAACTTGCGCCCCTAAATTCATCTGTTGAGCACGTCCGCGTAAGCTACTGACAAGATTATCAACTAAAGGTGCTGCGAGTTGGCAAGTATTATCAGTGCTACCACCATCAACTACAATAACTTCATGACCTTGTTCACGCAAAGTTTGTAATGGCGTTAGTGTATCAATAATACTTGTTTGGGCATTGAAGGTAGGAATAATGATGGAAAGTAAACCTTGCAAAACAACTACCTCACTTTTACTCTCAAACCGCTTGAGATAGTCCATTGTATGCAAACTTGTCGTAACTCACAAGTGAAACAATCAACAATATTGCTTCTTAATATATCGTATGCTGCTTTTATTTATTCGTTTTTATTTGTAGGGTAATTATATAAAATCATGGCTAAAAATTGATAGTGATTAGGGTTTTAATTTATAGAACTCATTTGACATTATTAAATCAATGCGCAAATTCTGCTATTCACAGAAACCCGCGAAACCTAAAAATGTCCTAAGCATTTGTAAAAAACACAAGTGTAATTCACGTCGTCAATATCACTGCTTGATAACTCAAGTCTTAAGTGACTCTTACGTGCGTTTAAGGTCTCGCTGGTTCTGGTCGCGACCATACTTATTTAACATGATTGCAGCATTTAAATCTCGGTCTATGACTAATCCACAGTCACAACTGAAGATTCTGTCTGCAAGAGTTAAATCCTGTTTCTTAGTTCCACATTGAGAACAAGTCTTACTACTTGGGAAAAATCTATCAGCAACCACCACCACACATTTTCTTAACTTTGCTTTGTATTCAATGAATTGCCGTAACATCCCAAAACCAACATCTGAAATCGCCCGACTCAACTTTCGGTTTTTAATCATGCCATTGACATTTAAATCTTCGATGACAATCTGGTCAAAGTTTTTGGTCACATAATTAGAAAATTGATGAGCAACTGCTGCACGTTGTCTTGCAATCCGAAAGTGAAGTTTCTGAATCTTTAGCTTGGCTCTCGCATAACGATTCGATCCTTTCACTTTTTTCGCAAGATTTCTTTGTAACTTTCTTAACTTACGCAACTTGTTTTTCAACGGTTGACTTTTTGGAAATATTTCACCATTACTCAACGTTGCCAATGACTTAATCCCTAAATCTACCCCTACCGATTCTTGACGATTGGGATAATCTTGAACATAATCTTCAGTATCAACCAAAAAAGACGCAAAATACTTTCCTGCCCGTTTAGAAACCGTCACTTGTTTAATGTTGCCGCTAAATCTAATCGGTTCGCACATCCGTATGTAAGTTTTTAACTTTTCAATACGCAACCGCATCCCAAATACGCCAAACTTTTGCGGCGTTCTAATCGAAAAACTTTCCCTGATATCTTTCGATTTATACTTTGGAAAACCGGCTTTCTGTCCCAATTTGACACGTCTAAAGAAATGCTGGAAAGCACTATTTATATCTTGAATTGCATTGGCAGATATATGAAATGAAATTTCAGCATACCATTCAAATTGCTCACGAATTACATTTTTATAAAAATCATAAGCCGCTTTCAATGTGAATGGATTTTCTTTTTTACTAAAATGCTCAAGTAATTGATTGTAGCAATGTCTTTTCGTACCACAGGCTTTATCTAGGTATTCTTTCTGAGCCGCCGTTGTTCTTAGTTCAATTTTATGCGCTAATAACATGATTTTACCTGTAAATTTAACGGCATGAAGGATATTGGTAATCGTAAACTATCATAGAACCATAATGCTATTGTAATTTGTGTCTGTCAATACCTATCACCTTGACAGGCATATTATTCCCTTTATTGAAATAACGTCAAATGGGCTCTATACTAACTCGCTTTTATAAAAACCGCCTATTAACTAAAGAGAAATATTATGAGTCAAGTTATTGCCATGTTGTCGGGTGATGGAATTGGTCCAGAGATTATGACTGAAGCGGAAAAAGTATTAAATACTTTAAAATCCAACTTTGGTCTTGATATTGAGTTAGAGCACGCATTGGTGGGTGGTGCTGCGATTGATGCGACGGGCGGCCCTTTACCTGCTGAAACTTTGGATTTAGCGAAAAAATCTGATGCGGTATTACTTGGCGCAGTGGGTGGCCCTAAATGGGAGCCTTTGGATATTTCAATCCGTCCTGAAAAAGGTTTATTAGGTTTACGCGCAGAGTTGAATTTATTTGCAAACTTACGTCCCGCGATTTTATATCCAGAATTAGCCAACGCATCGACTTTAAAACCTGAAGTGGTTGCAGGCTTAGACCTTTTAATTGTACGTGAATTAACAGGTGGTATTTATTTTGGTCAGCCGCGCGGTATTCGTACTAATGCCAATGGTGAGCAAGAAGGCTTTAACACTTTAGTTTATGCTGAAAGCGAAATTGAGCGTATTGCACGAGTTGGTTTTGAAAGTGCGCAAAAACGGGGTAAACGCTTATGTTCTGTTGATAAGGCGAATGTATTGGAAGCGACTGAATTTTGGCGTAATGTGGTTGACCGTGTTGCCAAAGATTATCCTGATGTGGAAGTGACTCACATGTATGTTGATAATGCGGCGATGCAATTGGTTCGTTATCCAAAACAGTTTGATGTGATGGTGACAACCAATATGTTTGGCGATATTTTGTCTGATTTAGCGTCACAATTGACGGGTTCTATCGGCATGTTGCCTTCTGCGTCTTTGGATGCGAATAATAAAGGCATGTATGAGCCAAGTCATGGTTCTGCGCCTGATATTGCAGGTCAAGGCATTGCGAATCCATTGGCAACAATTTTGTCTGTGGCGATGATGTTGCGTTATAGTTTAAATGCAGCGGAATTAGCGGATAAAGTGGAAGCAGCGGTGAGCCAAGTGCTTAAAGATGGTTTGCGCACTAAAGATATTGCAGGTGATGGCGGTACGGAAGTGAGCACTGTTCAAATGGGTGATGCGGTTATTAAAGCATTGTTAGCTGCTTAATTTTTATTTTCAGGATTGGCAGTCCTCGCTTTTTCAAAAGATTTGGATTATTACAACTTTTAGGATTGCCAGTTCTCCATTCAAGGAACAAAATGATGGAAAATCATTTATTAGAATATATCGAAATCAAAAATTTCAAATGCTTTGATAACTTTAAAACGGAAGGATTCAAACGGGTTAATTTAATCGGCGGGAAAAATAACGTTGGTAAAACAGCTTTGATGGAGGCTTGTTATGTTAATGTTTATGCTCAACATATAAAAGGTTTTTTATTTGCTTTAAATGGTATTAAGTTTATGAGAGAAAATATAAATATATTAGATAACAACCAAAATCTTAGTACTTTAGGATTTGTTAAGCAAAATATTAAAAACTTTATAGAACAAAGCAATCAAATTTTTACTCAAACTAATGTTAATTTAGCATCGTATAATATAGAAGAAAAAGAAGGTATTAAGTTATATATTTTTGAACTTAAAGGGCAAAATATCAAAGTTAACGTGAATGAGTTTTCATTTGAAGTTATTGCGATAGAAAATATAGATTTCATTTATAATTCTGGTATGTCAAACAGAAAAATGATAATAAATTACTCGGCAATTCAAAAACAAGATGAAGAACCCAGATTAAACACCCTCCTTAATGAATTTGATTCCCGAATCCAAACTTTTAAAATTATCGATGAAAAACCACAGTGTAAAATCAATGATAATTATTTAGAAATCAGTGAATTTGGCGATGGTTTAAAACATTTAATATCAATTGTCACCTCTTTATACAAAACCCAAAATGGCTACTTATTCATTGATGAAATTGACAACGGCATCCACTACACAATGTTGGATAAATTATGGGAAACCGTACTCACCTTAGCCAAACAACAAAATGTCCAAGTTTTTGCCACAACCCACTCCAAAGAATGTATCGAATCTTATTATCGTGCCGCTAAGAAATTAGAAGAACAAGATGTTACTTATATTCGTGTTAGTCGCTTGAAAAATGGAAAAATTAAAGCAGGTGTTCATGATTATGAATTGTTTGAACATAGCACGGAACAAAATAATGAGGTCAGAGGATGGTAAAACCGACATTCCGCAGTTAACTTAAAAAAGTTTATTTTCGTTTTTTCGTTTGAAAGTTGCAGAATAGAAAATCTAAACCTTTGAAATTACATTGAAAATAATCTAAAAATTTCGTTAACTACGGAACGTCGGTTATTAACAAATTAAACAGAAATAGGAATGGTTTTGGATTCAGAGAGAGTTATATCAGAAGTGTGGAATATCTATAAATTTGCTATAACAGGACTGCCAATCTTTTGAAGAATAACAGTCCTATCAATAACATCAACTAACGTTTCATTGGTGCTAAAAACCGCGCATCTTCAGTCACACTCAATGCCGCATCATCTTTTGCAGTCACGGTGAATATCACTTCAGCACTACGTGTTTTCAACTCATTAGGATTCGCAATCAAAGAAACCATCACATTTTGCATTTTTCCAGATTCCACCGTAATAGTATCTGGCTTGATTAATTCCATACCTTCGATACCCGTCACCGACAAATCATAACTATGTAGCTTATTGTCTTTGTTAGTGATTATTACGGTGTAAATATTCTTGATGTTACCTTCATGGGTTTCTTTATACAATGTACCACGGTCGTGTAACACATCCAGCTCAATGCTGATACGCTGACTAATTGAATAACCCAAACCCGCCATCAATAACAGCAGAATGGTTGCATAAACAAAAACCCTTGGGCGAACGACATGTGTTGTCTCATTGTGTAAGGAATGCTCTGTGGTATAACGAACTAAACCGCGTTCATAACCTATTTTATCCATCACTTCATCACACACATCAATACAAGCTGAACAGCTAATACATTGATATTGCAAACCATCCCTAATATCAATTCCCGTAGGACAAACTTGTACGCACAAAGTACAATTAATACAATCGCCTAAACCTTTTTCAGTCGTATCTTCACCGCGTTTACGAGACCCGCGTGGCTCACCGCGTTTTTCATCATAGGCAATAATCATGGTGTCTTTATCAAACATGGCACTTTGGAAACGTGCATAAGGACACATATAAGTACAGACTTGCTCGCGCATAAAGCCTGCATTACCATAAGTTGCAAAGCTATAGAAAAACAGCCAAAATGTTCCCCAACCACTTAAATCAAACGCTAAAATAGAGCTATACAATTCTCTAATCGGCGTAAAAAAACCAACAAAAGTAAAACCTGTAAATAAAGCAAACACAATCCAAAGAGAATGTTTAGTAAGCTTAATGCGCAGTTTACGAAAACTCATCGGTGATCTATCAAGTTTCATTTGCTTCGGTCTATCACCTTCAGCGAGACGTTCCATCCACAAAAATGCGTCAGTCCAAATTGTTTGCGGACAAGCATAACCACACCATAAACGACCTGCAAGCGTGGTGAAAAAGAATAAAGTCATTGCCGCGATAATCAGCAGAAAGGCAAGATAAATAAAATCTTGAGGCCAAAAACTTAAGCCAAAAATATGGAATTGCCGCGCGGGTAAATCGAAGAGCACCGCTTGCCGATCACCCCATTGCAACCAAGGAAATATATAAAATATGCCGAGTAGAATAATCCCACTCAAGGCTTTTAAGCGAGTAAACCTACCCAGCACAATGCGTGGATAAATTTTTTCTCGTTTAGCGTATAAGCTTTGCTCAACGTCTTTGATAGGTATTTTTTGTTCGTTCATAGTCTTTACAACTCAGCTTTATCTTGGTTTAAAATTACTTTAGAAAACAAAGCGATTAAAGAACTTTTAACATAAGTTAAAATGTAGATTAGCGGTTGCTAATATAGCGACATTTACCAGTAATGTCTAGGATAAATTGACAAGTTGCTAAATACGAGCTGCATTGTAAGCGTTTATGAGCTTGTAAGCAAAACGGTTAAAAAAGTCAGTAAATTGTAAGGTTTTTACAATCTAAGCTAAAAAATAAATAAGGCTGAGAATTAAAATAATTATTCTTCATATCAATTTGATTTTTAAGATTTATTAAAATCTCACATTTTTAAATAACAATGGTTCGGACAAAATAAGCATTTTTACCTGTATAAACAACATTATTCTGAGCAATGCACTGCATAAATGCCGCAATCAAAATATCTAAATTATTGAGGTCAATATCCAATACAGACTTGAATACTTTGGCTTTATGTTGTCTTTCTCGAAGCTCAGGATATTAAACAATATTTTTCTAGCTTTTCCCTATCAATCAATGCTGCTTCATAATTTGGTAATTTCATACCTATTTATCCAATTTTTTAAAGAGGCACAAGCCGCAGTCCATACTCCTCATTTTAGCAAAAACGACCCAACGCCGTGCATTCCAGAACATTTGCATCCACGG
>JAYQWJ020000217.1:0-4208 GCA_035829175.2 Candidatus Albibeggiatoa psychrophila | reverse complement strand
GTTTTTTCAGATTCTGTTAGAGGTTTGACGAATAGCATTTTTATTCTTGCTTAATGGGTTAGTGATGAATAATCTATTTTATCTCTTTTGGATTGTTTTGTTAATGCAATTGTACTCGAATACTTAATAAAGCTTTGAAATATAATGTAATTTTTTAGTTTTGACAATTAATAACCGACTGATTTTATATGTAGACTATTCCTCATATCAAACTTAAGTTAAAATATGCTATAAATTAAGACATTTTTATAATTTGAACTGAAAAAATGGAATTTGGCAAATTAGACAACATTGAAGCCGTTGACTTTACTTTATCCCCAGACTCACCACAAACCGCCGTGATATTGCAGCGACTGGCTAAACCTCAGCAAAAACTATCTGTTTATGTTGGCTGTCCAGAATGGGGAAACCGTGGTTGGATAGGCACATTATATCCCGCACAAACCAAAACCACAGATTTTTTAAAATGTTACGCGCAACAGTTTAACTGCATTGAATTAAATTCGACTCATTACAGTCCGCCATCGTTGGAAACACTTGATAAATGGAATCAAAATACGCCGCAATATTTTCATTTTTGCCCAAAAGTGCCGCAAATTATCAGCCATCACAATTTGTTTACACCTGAAGGGCTGGTGCTATCCCAACAATTTCAAACAATTATGGATAGGTTGAATCAAAAAACAGGCATTAACTTTTTACAATTACCTCCCACTTTGACCGCGCATAAAATCCATTCATTAATTCACTATTTACAAAATACACCGATAAAGCCACTTGCAATTGAATTTCGACACGAAAGCTGGTTTGAACATGGTTATTTTGAACATATTGCCGCGTGGTTAGAACACTTGGGCATGACGGCAGTTTTAACCGATGTGGCTGGACGGCGCGATGTATTACATCATCGTTTAACAACTCCTGTTGCATTTATTCGTTTTGTAGGTAATAAGTTACATGAAACCGACTATCAACGTTTAGATGCTTGGCTAGAACGCCTAACAATTTGGGTACAACAAGGATTGCAGCAAATTTACTTTTTTGTCCATCAACCGCAACATAATCTTTTAGCTCCAGAATTAGCAATTTATCTGACACAGCGTCTAAATCAAATTTTTCAAGCGCAATTACATATCCCTACATTGCAAACCCAGCCTGTACAAGATAATTTGTTTTAGTGAGCAGATAAAAAGTATTTTATAAATAACCACCTTTTCAAGCAGCTGATTTCAAAATAAAAAACAGATAAAGAATTTCTTTCTAGGTGTAAATCATCTAAAATAGTGAAATTCTGAAAAATACAGTTTTGGTTTTCCCACTTAATTTTATCTAAGCCCAATAATATGAAAGTCTTACTTTATAATCAATTAAATCCCAAAAAAATCCCTAATTTTAAAAAATTCTGCACTTACATAGAAAAAGACAACTTTACGGCTGCTGATGTCAAAAAAGTAGGTGATAATTTATATCGTGCGCGTTTAAATAAAACCGACCGTTTACTGTTTTCTATCTATACTTATGAGACAAAAACCTATATTTTAGTTTTAGAATATTTGCCCAATCATGCTTATGATAAATCACGTTTTTTACACAACGATGCACAGATTGATGAGGCGAAAATTCCGACAATTTCCTCGGTGCAAGACGCTGAAACCGTTGCATTACCCTATATCAATGCCAATCATAATACCTTCCACATATTAGATAAGATTTTATCTTTAGATGATATACAAAACGATATTTATCAACTGCAACCTCCTTTGATTATCATTGGTTCAGCAGGCAGTGGTAAAACCGCGTTAACCCTTGAAAAAATGAAACAAACGCTGGGCGATATTTTATATGTAACCCACTCACCGTACTTAGTACATAACTCACGTAATTTATATTATGCAATGAATTATGTAAATGAAGACCAAGAAATTGCTTTTTTATCATTTGAAGACTATTTATCCAGTATTCATGTTCCTCAAGGTAAAGAAATGCCAGTGCGGGAATTTATGGCTTGGTTTACACGACAACGTGGCAATAGCAAACTGAAAGATGGACATCAATTATTAGAAGAATTTAAAGGGGTTATCACTGGAACAAGTGTTGAAAATCCTTATTTAATGCGTGATGAATATTTGAATTTAGGGGTGAAACAATCAATTTTCTCTCAAGATGAACGTACAGCCATTTACGATTTATTTGAGAAATATCTGGCTTATATGCAGGAAAAAAATTATTACGATACAAATATCATTAGTTATCAATACTTAGATAAAGTACAGCCCCATTATGACTTTATTATTGTCGACGAAGTACAAGATTTAACCAACATCCAATTACAGGTTATTTTAAAATCGCTACGTCATCCAACTGATTTTATTTTATGCGGTGATTCCAACCAAATTGTACATCCTAATTTCTTTTCATGGGCTCATATTAAAAGCTTGTTTTATAAGCAAGAAGTGTCTGCAAAATCAGGCGAATTAATCCGTGTTCTCAATACCAATTATCGCAATTCTCCACAAGTCACCGAGGTTGCGAATAAGATACTAAAAATCAAAAATGCCCGTTTTGGCTCTATTGACCGTGAAAGTAATTATTTAGTTGATAGTAATATCCAAATTGATGGACGTAGTTTGCTATTGCAAGATTCTGATAAAATTTTACGTCAGCTTAACCAGAAATCTAAACTTTCCACTCATTTTGCTGTCATTGTGATGCGACCTGAACAAAAAGCGCAGGCGAAAAAACATTTCAGTACACCTTTAGTGTTTTCCGTGCAAGAAGCCAAGGGTTTAGAGTATGAAAGCATTATTTTGTACAACTTTGTATCGAATGACGAGCCGCGATTTAGAGAAATTTGCAAAGGTGTAGACAATAGTGATTTAGAAATAGAAGAATTAACTTATGCGCGAGTTAAGGATAAAACGGATAAATCGCTAGAAATTTTCAAATTTTATGTTAATGCACTGTATGTTGCGATGACAAGAGCAGTGCGTAATTTGTACATGATTGAGTCAAATCCTAAACAACGTTTATTTAATTTACTTGATTTACATGTTGCGACGGAAAATTTAGAGCATGAGCAAGTGCAACAATCCAGTTTAGACGAATGGCGTAAAGAAGCCCATAAGCTAGAAATGCAGGGTAAGCAAGAGCAGGCTGAGGAAATCCGTCATCAGATTTTGAAACAAGAGCAAGTGCCTTGGGAAGTGATCAATCGTGAAAGCCTTGATAAATTACAACAACTTGTCTTAGAGAAAAATGATAAAAAGGCAAAAGTTCAACTATTTGAATATGCTTTAGTTTATAGCGATTTTGACTTATTACAAAAACTTATTCAAGTGGGCTTTTCACCTGCTAATAATCCGAAAAAAGGGCTTAAATTACTCAATCAAAAATATTATGTGCTTTACGAGATGAAGCATACAACAGGGGTCACGCGCCAAACTGATAAATATGGTGTTGATTTCCGTAATGTATTTAATCAAACGCCGTTAATGATTGCGGCGCGTTTAGGTCGTGACGATTTAATGCAAACCTTGTTAGATGAGGGTGCAAACCCTGAGTTGATTCATAACATGGGTTTAAATGCGTTTCAAATTGCCTTAGAACAAGCGATAGCCGATGAGCAATTTGCGCGTAAAAAGCTTGCTCCTGTATATGAAAAATTAGAGCCTGATAATATTGTGGTTCAAATTGATGAGCGTTTAGTAAGTATTGATAACCACTTGATGGAATTCACTATGTTGAATATTGCTATCAGCATGTTTTATGTCTTATTTACACAAAAAACCTACCATTACGAAGTGGGTTTAACCAGTATAAATTTTGTGAATTTGTTGGAATTATTTCCGGAACATATTATCCCTGAACGCCGTAAGAAACGCCCTTATATTAGCAGTATTCTATCTAAAAATGAAGTTGATCGAGATAATAAATATAACCGCAAATTGTTTAAACGTACCAAACGTGGACACTATATCATTAATCCAAATTTGAGTGTACGTGTAGAAGGTGAATGGAAAACCATTAGTGAATTATTTAAATTTTAATGCGCATTGCGACATGTAGGCTTATTACTGTTAGGCTCAGAAAAAAGATTGGTGGCTAAAAAGGTCAAATGATTGGGAGTGCAAGATTTATCCTGTCTATGCAAATCCTGCGGGCTTCACAAAAGCTATTTTTAACCCAAGTTTGTCAATCAGAAATAGTGT
>JAYQWJ020000216.1:0-2474 GCA_035829175.2 Candidatus Albibeggiatoa psychrophila | reverse complement strand
CCGAATCATTGTAAATATTGATTCACACCTAAATCAACCGCAATTTGTGTTGATTGTAAGCATTGCTCTAAACGTTTACGATTGAGTTTTTCCTGACTGCGGTCTGCTTCAGAATGCCATAAATGGAACGCAGGCACTGCAAAACGACCTTCTTTACGCTTTACCGAATTGTGCATTAACCTTACGACAAACTCTGCGTCTTCATGCCCCCAACCTTGAAATTGTTCGTTAAAACCATTGATATTTAAAATGTCTTCCTTCCATACGCTAAGATTGCACGTTTTTGCACCTTGCCACTTGGGCTTATTCAATATACGAAATTGACCATCAGGCAAACTGAATAAAGGTAAAAAGCGATTAATATCCCTATGCAAAAATGGCAAAATCCAAGCAAAGTTTGACCATTTGCCAATTGGAATTTGATGGAATAATATCCGTGTTGTGAAATGCTCATTGAGCAAAATACGATTACCTGTTACAAAACAATGGGTTTCAGCTAATTGGCAGTGTCGTTCAATAAAGTTGGGACGTGGCACACAATCCCCATCCAAAAACACAAGATAATCACCACTGGATTTAGCTACGGCTTTATTACGCGCCATGGCTAAACGAAAACCTTTATCTTCCTGCCATAAATGATGCAACTCGTAAGGTAGATTACGATGCAAATCATAAATTAATTCTTTGGTCTCAATACCCGAACCATCATCTGCAATAATGACTTCAAAATTGAGATAAGTCTGTACTGATAACGCTTGTAAAATGAGTGCGAGCGCGTCAGGTCGATTATAAGTGCTTAGAATAATGCTGACTTTCATACCGCTCCTGTAGATACATCAATTTAATATAACGATAATAAGTGCCTTCTGCATTGGATACAGCCAAAATAAATCCCTCCCGTCCGTCTAAAAATCCACGTTTAAAAACATAACTACGCACAAACGCCCATAAACCATGCAGCACAGCACGGCTTAGGCTAGATTTTTTATTGCGTTGGAATTGCATTTGAGCACTCGCCGTAGAATAGGCGTTGACTTTTTGTAACACTTCTTCAACAGAACTGAAGGAAAAGTGTAGCAGTGGCGTATTTAATTTACCAGTTAAACCATGATGAATGGTCACTCTTTCATGTACCAAATCATCTGTAAATTTTCCACAATCACGTTGAAATAAACGTAACACATAATCTTTACCCCATGAGTAACGTATCCAACGTCCACAATAACGTGACAATCTTGGCAGCATCCAAGCCGTATCATTTTGTTGTACAATAGCCTGTTCTATTTCGGCACGTAATTCAGGCGGCACATGTTCATCAGCATCAATCGATAATATCCAATCACCTGTTGCATGAGATAATGCGCGATTTTTCTGTACGCCAAAACCTTGCCAATCAGGATAAGAAAAAACCTGCTGCGTATATTGACGACAAATGTTTAAAGTATTATCGTCACTGCCTGAATCAACAATAATAATTTCGTCTGCCCATTCGATTGATTTCAAACAATTTTCAATATGTTTTGCCGCGTTGCGTGTAATAATAATTACAGATAAACTTGTCATATAATTTTTCTCGTACCGATATTGCGGTAAAATATTATCGTATCTTGTGTTATATCATCTATTAAAATAAATAGGCTGTGTGTTCATCAAATGTATAAATTCTTGCTTGAGAGTGTAGGAAAGGAAAACTATATGCGTTATACCTTAGGTATCATTTTGCTCATGCTATATACGTTGACTGCTTATGCTGAGCAATCTACAGAAATAGAAGAGCCAAATCATAGTGCAGGAGAGGTTCGCTTACCTCGTGAGGTGTACAACACCATGCTAAAAGAAGCAGAAAAAGCAATAGAAATTTCTCAAGAAGAGGTTATTAGCCACGCCTATGGTAAAGTCCATTTAATTATTAACGTATTAGAAGAAAATGACAAGATGACAGGGCATGTTGAAGCCCGTATTCCTGTTTCCACTTATACTGATACTTGGACTAGCATTCCGCTTTTAGATTCCGATACAGCACTCACTTTGGTCAGCATTAACCAACAGGCAGCTCAGCTTGCCAATATTGATGGGAAGTTTGTCTGGCAAACAAATATAAAAGGCGAATATGTTATTGATTTGAGTTATGTTGTTGATAGTATCGTTAAAAATGGGAAGGTAATATTAGAAATTCCCGTACCCAATTCAACATCAACATTGCTAGAGGCAAGCATTCCGGGTTTACAGCTTAATGCAACATTATCCAATGCAGTGGGGATTACCTCCTCAGAATTCTACGACCACACACAAATTAAAGCCTATATTTCACCCGGTAAAATTCCTAAGCTTTCTTGGAAACTGCCAACTGAAGAGTCAAATTATTCAATTAGTCGCGCAATATACAAAGGTAAATCCGACGGCAATTCCATCGTTTGGGAAGCTGATATTTTAGTTGAATTGTTTACAGAGTCTGAAATGTTACTGCCGTTACT
>JAYQWJ020000215.1:0-7802 GCA_035829175.2 Candidatus Albibeggiatoa psychrophila | reverse complement strand
TTTTTCAGATTCTGGCAAAGTAATATTTAACTCTAACACTTCATAATCACCGTCTTTATCCACATTAATTTTTATTTGCTCATCATCTATAGCAATATATTTTCGCACAACAGCTAACAATTCTTGCTGTAATATCGGTAAATAATCTAAATGTGCTTCACGATCACGACCGCGTTCGTGCGCCACAATAATTTGTAAGCGTTCTTTGGCAATCGCTGCCGTATTCTGGTGAGATGAAGTAAAATAATTAAAAAAACTCATATCAATTTCCAAATAGGCGGGAAATAAACCCTTTCTTATCATTGACAAAACGCATAGGACAATCTTCACCTAAAAACCGTGAAACCACATCTAAATATGCCTGACCCACATCAGCATTAGGCTCTAAACTCACAGGCGTTCCTGAGTTTGATGCTTGTAATACGACTGAAGATTCAGGAATTACACCCAACAATGGGATGGCTAAAATATCTTGTACATCTTCGGCACTGAGCATGTCGCCTTGATTCACCCGTTTTGGTACATAGCGCGTAATCAATAAATGCTCTTTAATCGGTGTTTTACCCTCAATCGCACGCTCGGTTTTACTAGACAAAAGACCAATCACTCGATCAGAATCTCGTACCGATGATACTTCAGGGTTGGTGACAATAATGGCTTCATCTGCATAATACATCGCCATGATTGCGCCGTGCTCAATCCCCGCTGGCGAATCACAAATAACATAATCAAAACGCTCTCTTAATTCTCCAAGAACTTGTATAACGCCTTCTTGACTTAACGCATCTTTATCACGGGTTTGAGAGGCTGGCAAAATGTATAAATTATCAACCCGTTTATCTTTAATTAGAGCTTGGTTTAAATTACCTTCACCATTGATAACATTGACAAAGTCGTAAACAACGCGCCGTTCACATCCCATAATTAAATCTAAATTGCGCAACCCGACATCAAAGTCAATGACGACTGTTTTATAACCACGTAATGCTAAACCTGTTGCAAAAGCTGCGCTGGTTGTCGTTTTACCTACGCCACCCTTACCTGATGTGACAGCAATAATCTTGCTCAAACTGATGTCTCCTAAAACCCTAATTTCATTTTTTAGCGCAAAATATGTTGGTGCAAAGCGGTTCAGTCTAAATGATATTTAAACTGCTTTGGTTGTTTGATATTGCTCTGTATACAAAAATCATTCACAGTCGGATTAACGTCTTAATGTGCTTGTGGTATTTAAAGCTTGCACCATTAGTTTATCATTTTCCAAGAACACTTGCGCAGTCTTACCGCGAACATCTTCCGTTAAATCTTCGTTCACTTGATAATGACCTGCAATGGACACAATTTCTGCTTCCAATTGATGACAGAAAATCCGCGCCTGCTTGTTACCATTAACACCCGCTAATGCCCGTCCTCTCAATGCGCCATAGACATGAATATGACGTTGAGCAAGCACTTCAGCACCGGGACTGACTGAAGACAAAATCACTAAATCACCATCCAAACAGACAACTTGCTGACCTGAACGTACAGGTTGTGACACAACTTTAGTGTTAGTATTAGACGGTTGAGGCGGTGCTTCTTTTTTAGTATTTTTTGGTTTTTGGATGTCTCGACTATTGGGAAAAAATCTCAGTGATAATTGTGCCGCAAGTCGTTTGTAATTCCCATTTCCCCCACGAATGCCAACGGGAATTAAACCATTATTACGGATAATTTGGACAATATCAGATAAGGGTAAATCTTGTTCTTGAATAGCATTGAGGTCGATAATAATCGCCGCATTGAGAAAGAAATTAGGGGCTTTTTGAACTTTTTCTTTGAGTGCAACAGCAATACGTTCTTTGTCAGTATCAAATAGTTGCATGATCATAACAGGTAATAAACTACCTTTGATTTTTAGCACTCGGGGCGTTTGTATTGATAAAGACATGAGATTTATTGCTACACTGAATGGTATAAAAAGTGGTGGTAATATGAATCACAGCCATTGATTATATAACATAAGTAACCGCTTCTCAAAAAAACATTGAGCTTAAACATCATCGTTTTGATAAATATCTTTGCTAATGATGGCTATTTTAAGTTTTTAGAGACTGACCAACTCAATCAAAATTGAAATTTAAAGTTTGCGCGGATTGCTCTACATCTAGGCTTTGCACCGCACCCAATTCAGGTTTTTGGATCGCAGGTTGTTGAGTTAAATAGCGATATAAATCTTTATAACCTTGCTTGGTTGTAACAATAAATCTTGAAACGCTCCCCAAAAAACGCGGAACATGCGGCATTTCTTCCATGGAAAATATGATAGGAATAAAACGGGTATTTTGATGAAAATCATCATACAGCACATCTGTCATAATTGTACCTTCCCATGTCACCCCTTTACCACGCCCATCTTCTTTGCGCCTAACACGCCGATTATAGGTTTCAGTACAGATAATCAGCACAAAATCACATTCTTCAATTTGGTCTAGCATCCAGTTTGCCCAACCCTGTGCAGGAAATTGTTCAAATTGGTCTAAAGCAACATCAATTCCTTGTGCTATCAATTGTTGCGCGAAAGCCAAGACATTTTGTTTATGTTGTTCCGAATCCCAACTATAGCTAACAAAGACTTTTGGGGTTTGAATCACAGGTGCTGAGTTGGTTTGTTGTGGCATTTCTGAAGATGCAATGTTTTGCGCTACAACAGCTTGTACCAACAATAATTCTTGTATTAAATGTTGCCCTAATTCAGTCAGTTGCTGATAATAAAGCCCATCTTTTTCAGGCAATAATACGGGTACGCCCAAGGTTCGAGTGCGTTGGGTTTGTGGGTTTTGTTCCCAAAATGAATAACCGATGAAATCAGATAACAAGCTGGGTTTGGGTTGTGATTCTTTTTCAATAATAAAAATCGACGGGCGGACGTGTTGGGCTATAAATCGTTGTAATTGTTGCAAACAGTCTTGATTAGCTAAATAAGCAGCAGATAAAATCAGTATAAAACAAGCACTATTATCAATAGCTTGGTCTATTTGTTGTGGCGCGGGTTGATGTCGCTGTAAATCTTTGTAATCAATCCATAATTGACATTCTTGCCCTGCTTGCTGGTTTAAGAGCATTTGCAAATGCCCAACTAATGTCGTCACCCAACCATATTCAGCACCAAATAAAGGTTGATTGTCCACAGATGCGTAACTGATGAAAATATCGTGTTGAAAAGTAGAAACAGCCATTATTATAAGTCAGTATCAAGCCTAAGTCCGATTGTAACAGGTTTTATGTTTGACTTCTCTAAGCCCAATAGAACTTTCTAAAAACTTAAAAACAGCAAAAATAAACTAAAAAAAGACTTTTAGCGTTCCATTTTTAAACAACATCTTTAGGCTCATGAATGCTACACTAATAAACTATTTTCACATCGCAAAAAACTGATTGACTAATGGCTTGGTTACAAATCACTTTCACTCTTACTGCTGACAAAGTAGAAACCCTCACCTCTGTTTTAGAAAATATTGGCGCAGCATCTGTCACCTTTCTTGATGCGCAGGATCAGCCTATTTATGAACCCGAACTCAATACCACACCGCTCTGGCAGCAAACTGAAGTTGTTGCCTTATTTGAGCAAACGGAGAGTCTCGACAATATTCTAAATCAGCTTAAGCAACAATGTGACATCATCCCCACTTATCGCACAGAAATCATTGAAGAAAAAGATTGGACGCGGGTTTGGATGGATGAATTTCAGCCTATGCGTTTTGGGCAACGCACTTGGATTTGTCCTAGCTGGCACACCCCGCCTGAGCCTGATGAAGTCAATATTTTACTTGACCCCGGTATGGCGTTCGGTACAGGTACACATGAAACTACCGCGTTATGCTTAGAATGGCTAGATTTACATGCTGATTTAATCAAAGATAAGATATTAATTGATTATGGCAGCGGCTCAGGAATTTTGGCGATTGCGGCTTTAAAACTCGGCGCAAAACAAGTTTGGTGTACCGATATTGATCCTCAAGCATTAATGGCAACCCGTGATAATGCAAAAAATAATGGGGTTGAGGCGGGTATCGAAGTTTGTTTAGCTGATGAGTTCCAAGCATTTCAGGCAGACGGTTTGCTAGCAAATATTTTAGCGAATCCATTAATGGGGCTTGCTGAATCATTTCATCAATATCTAAAACCAGACGCACCGATTGTTTTATCTGGCATATTGAACAGCCAAACTGAAGCTGTGATAGAATCTTATAAGCCTTATTTTGTGATTGATGAGGTTGCAGTTAAACAAGATTGGTGTCGAATTGCAGCCCGCAGAGTGAGATAATATTATGGAAACTCAATGTCCTCATTGTCAGACAATTTTCAGAATTAATTTAGCCCAATTGAAAGCGGCTGAAGGCATCGTGCTATGCAGCCAATGTGATAATACGTTTGATGCACAAGATCACATTTTAGAAGAAAAACCGCAAAAACCTGAATCAATTGAAGACATGTCAGATGAAGAATTGGCAGCCGTGATTGAGGAAGAAGAAAAGTATGGCAGTATTTCATGGCTTGCCTTAATTTTCTGGTTGACTATCAGCACCTTGTTGGTTGTAGGATTTGCAGGGCAATATATCTGGTGGCAGAACCGAAATTTTATATTGCAACATGAACAGCTTAGACCCTTGTTAGTGAAATATTGCGAACTTGTGTCGTGTGATTTACCTAATACTCAAAATATAGCGAAATTCAAAATTTTGGAACACACCGCCATTGTTAAATCTGAACAAGATAATGTGATTCAATTTAATGCCATATTTGAAAATAAAGCAAAATTCCCGCAGCCATTCCCTAATTTATTGATGACATTTCAAGATGGAGAAGGACAATTAACGGGACAACGCATTTTTAAACCTGCTGAATATTTAAAACGCGATGCTATTTTTGAACCAATGAAGCCAAATGCAACCGCACACTTGCAATTAGACGTGGTCGATATGCACGATTTAATTGAAAATAATAAGGTGATGTTGGAAAGCTATAAATTTGATTTTGTGTTGTAACAGGTTAGACAAAAAAATACGTGATACTTTTATTCTGACTTGAATTTAAGTACCACGTTTCCTAAATCAAGGCTAAGTTACGGTTAGAGGCATGAATGCAACAACTAAGGAAAATACAATTGCTTATCGCTCTCCAAGCACTAAATGTTGAGTTATAAGACTTGTTTGTCTATTAAACGCAAGTGTTGCGCCAAAGATAGAAAATTATTTCAACTTGTTGTTATTCATAGAATAAATTATTTAATATAAAAATCCTAATCTCATTCCAATTGTATTGTCTTGAACAAAATGCTGCTAAGCTCACATTGATTAAAAATACAGACTTCATATCAACACATGCCTTTTTGCAAAGAGTTGTTTATAATTACAGCACACAAAGATTATTTTCTTTTTTAGTATCATACCCAGCAAAGGAACTTTTATGAACCCACTTAAAATATTTAAAATTTTTAACTTAATACCTTTATTTGCAGTCTTGTTGATTATTTATTTAGGCATGATGGTTTCAGGCGTAACCTTTTTGTCAACAGCAGAACCCATGTTCTCTGTCACTCTTGTCTCTGAAGCCGTGTGGTCACCCACAATGAGTGACTTATTGATTATTTTGGGTGTCGTATTTTTATATGTTGAGATTTTCAAATCCACTCGGACAGGCACAACCTCTATTATTGAGCACGGTATTTCAATGGGTACATTCTTAGCCTTTTTGATTATCTTCTTAACGGTTAAAGATGCGGGTTCATCAACATTTTTGATTCTAACTTTGATGTCATTACTAGATGTTGTCGGTGGCTTCACGGTGACGATTTCAACGGCTCGTCGGGATTGGGGTGGCGGTCACGCTCACTAAGTTTTTTGACGAAGCATAATATATTAAAAAAGGCTGCTAATTCTTTAAGAACTGGCGGCTTTTTTTATGTGACATCATCATTGATTTTGTGTTGATTTGAGTGAGAATTATAGTCGCAAAAGTTAATGCTCAGTCGTAATGCGCAACACCTCATCCACGCTAGTAATGCCTTGATATGCTTTAATCCAGCCATCTTCACGTAAGGTTCTGTAACCCTGTGCATTTGCCACTTTGCGTAATTCTGGTGCAGGCGCGTGTTGTAAAACCAAACTTTGCAATTCAGATGAAACCTCAACCAATTCATAAATACCAATTCGACCGCTATAACCAGAGCCTTGGCATTCATGACAACCTACGGCTTTTTTCCAATTTGCGGGTTGTTCATTCAATGGCGGTGGTAATAATTCTAGGGTACGGGTTTGAATATCTGCCAAGGGTTTATCAGGTTCAGCACAATGCGGGCATAAACGCCGTACCAAACGCTGAGCTTGCACCGATTTAACCGAGGTGGCAACCAAAAATGGCTCAACTCCCATATCCACTAAACGCGTAAAAGCACTCACCGAATCATTCGTATGCAATGTTGATAAAACCAAATGTCCTGTGAGCGAGGCTTGAATCGCAATTTCAGCGGTTTCCACATCACGAACCTCACCAATCATTACAATATCAGGGTCTTGACGCAGAATTGAACGCAACGCGCTGGCAAAATTTAACCCAATGTCGCTATGCGCTTGTACTTGAGTCACCCCTTTAAGTTGGTATTCTACGGGGTCTTCAACGGTAATAATTTTCTGAGAGCGATTATTGACAGCATCCAATGCAGCGTACAAAGTGGTCGATTTACCTGAACCCGTAGGCCCTGTGACCAAAATAATCCCGTGCGGTTCAGTAATCCAATGATCAAACATTTGTAAATGATCTGGCGCAAAGCCAAGATGCTGTAAACGACTGGTTTCACGTTCTTTTGGTAATAAGCGCATCACGATAGATTCACCATGAACGCTTGGCAAACAAGAAACCCGAATATCTAAATCTTGACCGCTAACCCGAATATTTAAACGCCCATCTTGTGGTAAGCGACGTTCGGCAATATCCAAACCTGAAATTAATTTAATCCGCGATGCAATGGGGTTAAAACGTTCTTTGGGTAAATTAAGATGTTCAAACAATACGCCATCCACTCGATAACGCACAAAAAAAGTATGTTCTTCTGGCTCAACATGTACGTCTGACGCGCGGCGGTCAATGGCTTGTGAAAACATATTATTGACAAATTCAACCACGGGTGCGCCTTCTGCCAATTCACGCAACACATTAATATCGTCCACATTAGCTAATTCACCATCGGCTTGGGTTTTGGCTAAGACATCCAAAATGCGGTCTAAATCCTGATTACGGACTAAATACCAAGTTATTTCCTGTCCTGCGTAAATGTGTTCAAACACTTCGTGCAAGGTTTCATCCAACGGATTGCGGGCAATACAATGTAAGCTTTCATCTTCATTTGCCCAAACAACCACTTCTTGGTCTAGCCACCAATCTTTTTCAATCCCCGTTTTCTCAATTTGCTGTAGTAAATACTTAGCATCAAATGGAATATTGTTATTGTGAATAATCGGTAAATCGAGCTGCTTGGAAAGAATTTGCAATAAACTATCTTCAGAAATCGCCCCCATCCGAATCAATACCGCTCCCAAGCGTCCAGCAAAGCGTTGTTGAAAATCCAAAGCCCGTTGAATATCTTGCTCGGAAACCAGTTTTTCAGCAATTAGCATTTCGCCTAAACGAGGTTGAATTTGGAATTCTGTAGGTGCATTCATGAGCTTGATTATCGATGGAATTATGAGTTATAAATACGGAAGATGTTGAATCAATTTATATCACGTTAGGCTTATTTTGGTAAGTTCTGATTATTATTAAAC
>JAYQWJ020000214.1:0-1855 GCA_035829175.2 Candidatus Albibeggiatoa psychrophila | reverse complement strand
ATTAAGCAGCACTCACCTGTCCGAGTAGAATTTAGCATTAAGAATACAGGACAAACAAGTTTTTCAGGACAAATTTCTATAGCTTTAAATAATACAGATGGTAGTTTTCGTGGAGATATTGGAAACCCTCAATCAGTATTTATTTCAGCAGGTCAAACTAAAAAATTGAGCTTCTCTAAATCAACAATTTCATCTTCTCCTAAAACCTATCAATTGCAAGTTAAGTTTTTGTCTTCTAGTGGCGGTTGGTTAAATCTATCTGAAGGTAGTTACACAAACCCTATGAGTGTCACAGTTGTATCTGGTTCAAGTCAAAGTCAAAGTCAGCTTAAAACGCCAAGCAAAATTACAGCAACTCAAGGCACTTATTCCAATAAAATTTTTGTAGATTGGGATAGAGTTGACGGTGCTGATGAATATAAGGTTTATCGGAATACCAGTAGTAGCCGCTCTTCTGCTAAGTTAGTTAAAACAACAAGCTATTCATACTATTATGATCACAATGTAACTACTGGTAAAAACTATTATTACTGGGTTAAAGCAGTTAATAGTAGTGGCTCAAGCGATTACAGTATGTATGCACAAGGTTATGCTAAGCAAACTAGCAGCAGTACATCTCCTTCAAGTATTGAATATGATTGGTCAGGAAATGGTTCTCTCATTAGTTATCACGGTCTTAATCGAAATTTAGGTATCAATGAAACCAAGCCTTTTGCAATTTATCAAGACCAAACCAAACTACATCCTTCCCTAGCTAATCCTATTGCTTTTTTCCAATGGCAAGCTGATTCTCGAAATTGTAAACGTTTAAAAGTTTATGCAGGTGACAATCAACGGATTAAGACAAATATTACGATTGGCAGATGGAATGATCGTGATAGTGATGAAATATTTAGTAATGTGACCTTACCTCTTGTCATTGGTGAGAATAATACCAGTGATATTCACATTAATTCAGGGGCAAGTAATTGGTTTGTATTGAGTGTTGCGCCTACCAGTAAAGTTGCCAGTACCACTAATTTATATGCAGAGTGTACAACTGATTATGCTGCTAGTTATCCATATGCTGTGAAATTAACTAAGCCTATCATGTTAAAAGGTGGTTATCGTTGGAATGGAGCTGCCTCTGTTATTAGTCATAATTTCCGCAATCATTTCTCTGACAAAGTATCAACAGGCTCTAATCAATGGCCTTATGGTGCATTCAAAGATATGACAGTAGTAAGCCCTTCTGGTGATAAACCTGTTGTATTTTTTCAATGGCAAATATCTCCTCAATGTCAGTCCATAGAGTTTGTAGCTCAAGATAAAAATGGCAATGCCCAAAATGTAGGGACTTCTCTAATTATGAAACCTTGGGGTAATGCGCAACCTCATAATCAAATGAGCATCGCATTTCCATTTACAGTGAATTATCGGGAAGCGGGTTTAAGTTCTGATTATGGAAGCTGGGCTGTTGTTCAACTTGCTTTCAAACAACCTGTGAGCAAAACAACCAAAATTTATGCGAATTGCACTAACTACTAATTTTTACTAGGAGAACTTTATTATGAGGATTATAAAACGACTAATCATACCGCTACTGAGTTTTGTAGCTGTATTTTTCTACAGTTCTACAACATGGGCTGCATGTGGCGAAGGATATATTTGTTACGCAGGCTGGGAAAAAGTAAGTACCAGTATAGAAACAAATATTAATCCCGGAAATGCTCATACAAGAGTGAAAGGAGGTTCTACCGTTTCTCACGAGTTTAAGCTGTATAACAACCGTTGGACTGGTGATTATTATCTTAAAATGCATTCGAGTGAGCAAAGCATTCCTTATGGATATATTGAAGATAATAGCCAATTAACC
>JAYQWJ020000213.1:0-7205 GCA_035829175.2 Candidatus Albibeggiatoa psychrophila | reverse complement strand
TAACTTGCCAAGCTGCCACAATACAAGTACGAAAATAGTGATATTGTTCATTTAGGATTTTGTAAGGACTTCTTCAAGCAGAGCTTGATGGATAGGCATTACTAAATAGAATTTGGTAACAAGCTATTTTACATCTTGCTGCATCAACACCCATCTAATTGAAGCAATAATCACTTTTTTGTTCCATTACCTGCTCAATGTAAGTATTCAGTTTATCAAGCCTGTTATCTATTTCCTCAATTGCTTGCTTATCATTTCTTAGGCGATTCATACGTTTCCATGATATGTAGGCAGAAATTGGTATTTAGATTGAGGCAAACGATTTAAAAATCTTCCTCACTCACGTCTAACTCTTTGATTTTTCGAGTTAAAGTATTACGTCCCCAACCTAATAATTTTGCCGCTTCCTGACGTTTACCGCCCGTATATTTCAATGCCGTTTTTATCATAATCACCTCAAAACGTGGCAATGCCTCATCCAATAACGCCGTGCTACAACCTATGGTCAACTGCTGTTCTGCCCAAAGTTGCAAACTTGATTCCCATGAATTATCCAACTCCTCATTTGAACTCTGATTGCGCAATTCTAACGGCAAATCCTCAATTAAGATTTCATTGCTAGAAGCCATCACCGTGAGCCAATGACAGACATTTTCCAACTGACGTACATTACCACGCCACTCTAATCGTGACACATATTTTTCAGTTTCAGACGCAATACTCTTAATTTCAACCCCTAATGATTGAGCCGAAGTTGCTAAGAAATGGCGCATTAAGGTTGGAATATCCTCACAACGTTGGCGTAAAGGCGGAATATGAATCCGAATCACATTCAAACGATGATACAAATCCTCTCGAAAAACACCTTGTTTAACTCGACTTTCTAACTCTTGATGAGTTGCTGCAATAATCCGTACATTCACTTTAATTGGCGTATGACCCCCCACGCGGAAAAATGTGCCATCCGCTAACACACGCAATAAACGGGTTTGTAATTCCGACGGCATATCACCAATTTCATCTAAAAATAATGTACCACGATCCGCTTGCTCAAAACGTCCAATACGCTGACTGGCAGCACCTGTGAATGCACCGCGTTCATGACCAAATAATTCTGATTCAAGTAAATCTTTTGGAATCGCCGCCGTATTTAATGCAATAAAAGATTTTTTCGCTCGAGGACTGTGTTTATGTAACGCATGAGCGACCAACTCCTTGCCCGTGCCCGATTCACCCGTAATCAAAACCGTAATATGCGAATGTGATAAGCGTCCAATGGCGCGAAACACTTCTTGCATCGCGGGTGCTGAACCAATAATTTCACTCGGCTTAATGGTCTCAACATCGCTATGAGTATCTTGACTGGCATTACGTTGCATGGCACGACGAATTAAATCAACCGCCTCGTCAACATCAAAAGGCTTGGGTAAATATTCAAATGCGCCGCCTTGATACGCCGCCACCGCACTGTCTAAATCGGAATAAGCGGTCATGATAATCACCGAAATATCAGGATAAAGCTGATTAATTTTTTCCAATAAATGCAATCCATCCATACCCGGCATCCGAATATCAGTAAGAATTGTATTGGGTTGTGATTCGTCTAACATCGCCAGTACCGCGTTTGCACTTTCAAATACCACAACAGGAATTTCAGCTTTTTCAAGGGCTTTCTTCAAAACCCAACGGATAGATTTATCATCATCTATGACCCACACTTCATGTCTCATACTTCATCCTCCAACACTGGCAGCCATAGCGTAAAAATTGTTTTTCCCGGAATGCTGTCACATTCGATAATTCCATCATGTTGATTAACAAGACTTTGTGCAATAGATAACCCTAAACCTGTTCCTTCTGCACGACCTGTAACCAACGGGTAAAAAATCTGGTCTAAAATATCATCTGGCACACCCGGTCCATTGTCTTTAATATCAATCCGTAATAGCAATTTATGGCGTTTATTGCCCAGCGTCATTTGTCGATGGATTCGGGTACTAATGAGGATTTTTCCTCTGCCATCCATCGCTTGAGCAGCATTGCGCATAATATTAAGAATCGCTTGAATCAGTTGATCGGGGTCTGCATTAAATTCGGGAATACTGGGGTCAAAATCACTGAGAATGCTCAAACTTTCACCTAATTCTGACAGTAATAATTGACGCACGCGAATCAAAACTTGGTGAATATTGGTAATGCGTTTATGACTTGCCACGTTGGGTTGCAGCATACGATTGAGTAAACTCTGTAAACGGTCGGCTTCTTCGATGATAATGTCGGTATATTCACGCAATTGTGCATTAGGTAATTCGCGTTCGAGCAATTGTGCTGCACCGCGTAAACCACCCAATGGGTTTTTAATTTCATGGGCTAAACCACGTATGACGTTACGGGCGGCTTGCTGTTGCAATAACAAATTTTCTTCACGAGTGATGCGGATGTGTTGGTCAACTTGAATTAATTCAACCAATAAATATTGCTGAGCGGTTTCAAAAACAGGTGTCACAATGCAATCCACCGCAATTGTTCTCGCACCTAAAAAGTGCAGCCGTAAACCTCTTTCAATCAGTGAGCAACGTTTAGCGACGATTTGTGATAGGATTTCAGGGGTTAATTTTTCATGCGCTAAAACTTGTTGAATCGGTAAGCCATGTGCTTGTTTCGCACTGGTTTCTAATAAAGTTTCTGCCGATGAATTGATTGAGAATAATTGAAATTGGTCATCAAACCATAATACCGCCGTGGTGAGATTATCTAAAATTTGTTGCGCAAGGTGCATTTGTGTCATCATTCATCTAGGCATCCCTATCAAAGTGGCTATTGTTCCGCAATAACTATGCCGCTTGATTTTACATGACTTTAATTTATAACTATTTGATAAATAATGATTTATATAAATTAACTGCGCTATTTAATTGCATTTTTATTTGAAGTTGCACTTTTTTAGTGCATTTGTGGATTGGGGGAAATTTCATCTATTTTAAGTTGTTGCATCACATTTCAAGACTGGCAATCCTTCTAAGAATGTCAGCCTTGAACATTTGGCAATTTTGTAACAAGGAATCTACTCGGTGAATAAGTAGACGAAGATGCGGGGCAAATTATTCTCTGCCTTTCATTGCAGCGACTTTACGGGCTGGATCATAAAATTCCCGTGAACGCACCACAAAGCCATCAGCAGGTATATTTTCCAATAACTTAGGATCAATATTAGGTAAGATTTTCTGCATTTTGTTATACATTTCATCTGGCAAACTGGGATGGGCAACGAGAAGAATATTCGGAATCGGCGATGTTTTGGCAATTGATTTAAATATATCACCATGTTTTTCAATGGCTTTTACCCAGTTATATTCCCATGTTGCGCCTGCTGCGATACTACCCGCTTTAATAGCATCAGTTACATTTGGATGGCTGCCTAAAAAGAAGGTTTGGCTAAAATAATCATGATAATCAATTCCCGCATCTTCTAACACAATATTGGGATAACGATAGCCGCTAGATGATTCTTTGCGCACAAAACCAAATTTTTTACCTTTTAAATCAGCAAGATTATTCAGCTTAGCATTATCTTTTAGAGCTAAAATATGCCCAAAATAAGAATCCCTTAATCTAATTTTATTTTTATCCCATAATAAAGCAGTGACAATGGGCTTAATTTCTGGCTCTTGTTTTTCTACGACGACATAACTAATTGGGCTGATTTCAGCAAGATGCAATACGCCTTTTTCTAATTGGATTTCTAAATCTTTATAGGTTTTTGCTGTAATTAAAACAAATTGACAGTTTAGTTGTTCCGTTAACCAATTTAATAGTGGTGCATAATCTTCACGAATTTGGCGAAATTTGCGGGTTTTCTGCCAAGGAGGTATGCCAAATCGACATTCTGGCATTTTAACTTCCTCTGATTCAATCTCAATCTCGGTTGATGATGCCGCAAAACTGTTTGAATGAACTAAAGCAACTGAGAGGAATAATGAGGTAAATAGGATTTTTTTAAATGACATTTTTACACCTTGATGGTAAAAAGATAAAATTTTAAATAATCATGATTATGCTGTTGTTTAATAATGCAAGATAAATCAATAATTTAAAAAGAAGTTCTTATTTACAATGGTTTGGATACTTTTTAAAGAATATAATAAAATCAACAACTTATAAAATAACGCTTATATTTGTAACTTATTGAAATATTTGATAATTCTCAAAAACTATCCGAAGTATTGTATTTATACTGTATTGAAATAAGCAAGAATATGCCCTATAAATTGACGCATTTATCTGAATTAGCCTTAATCTTTGTCATAAAATACATATATACATAGATTAAACTGAATGGCTTGACCGTTATTGTAATGGGTTTTGCCACTCAGACAAACATGTTACATTGGGTAAAAAATTTGGAATGATTAGCATGAAAAGCTTAACAGAATATCCCGTTGAGGAACTCAAATTAATATATCATTTGTTACATACGCAAATGCCTCAACATACACAACTGATTGGTTCTGATTTGTTACAAGATTTGCAGGACTATTTATTACAGCAAGCAAAAGACGAGGGTATTGATGTTGCTGTGCATAAACAATGGAATAGTTGGCTGCAACTAAGTGAGCAATAAAATGCGTAGACCTTATTGGATTCCTTTTAACTCAGACCCTTATGATTTCCCTCCCGTTGAACATGCCTTAGAACATCCTGACGGTTTGCTAGCTATCGGCGGCGATTTGTCAATGAAACGCTTGTTGGTTGCTTATCGGAAAGGTATTTTTCCTTGGTTCAGCGACGAAGAGCCTATTTTATGGTGGTCGCCTAGTGAAAGAATGGTGCTATTTCCTGAGTATTTACATATTTCACGTAGCTTAAAAAAAACCTTGCGTAAACAAAAATTTAAAGTCACTTTTGACCAATGCTTTACCAAAGTAATACAACATTGCGCAGGCCCACGTCGTCGCCAACAAGGGACATGGATTACCAATGAAATGTTAGAGGCTTATAACAAGCTATATGAACATCAATATGCACATTCAGTTGAGGTTTGGTATGACGGTGAATTGGTTGGCGGTTTGTACGGCGTGGCTATCGGAAAAGTATTTTATGGTGAATCAATGTTTTCACTGATGGCGGATGCGTCAAAAGTGGCATTTGTGCATTATGCACGTCAATTAGAACGCTGGGGTTATGAACTGATTGATTGCCAAGTGTATACAAATCATTTGGATAGCCTTGGTGCAGTGGAAGTGCTGCGTGAAGATTATACAAAATTATTAGACCATTTATGCCCATTACAAGGTTATAACGACAAGTGGGAATTTGATGATTTAGGCTGGGAAGCGGAAACTGGAGGGATTTGTTATGGGAATTAAGGAACTCAGTTTATATGTAACGCCACCGCACGAATGCAGTTATTTAGACAATAAACAGGCGATAACAGTATTTGTTGATCCTTATATGCCTATTGATACGTTGTTATATAAAAAACTGGCGGCTCATAGTTTTCGTCGTAGTGGTGAGTATTTATATCGTCCACAATGTGAGTATTGCCATGCTTGTATTGCGGTGCGCTTAGCTGTGAATGAGTTTAAACCACGCCGTATTCAAAAACGAATTTGGAATAAAAACCAAGATTTAGACATTACGGCGCAACCTGCCACATTTAAACAAGAACATTTTGAACTTTATTCACGTTATTTAGCTTTTCGTCATCAAGGGGCTGGAATGGATAATCCAACGCCTAAAGATTATTTGGGGTTTTTAGCCAGCTCATGGTCGAAAACTTTTTTTTATGAATTTCGTTTGCAGGATAAATTATTGGCAATCGCGGTGATTGATGTGTTTGAAAATGGTTTGTCAGCGGTATACACCTTTTTTGACCCTGAATTTAATCAGCGTAGTTTGGGGGCAAATGCAGTTTTATTTGAAATTGATTTAGCGAAAAAATTGGGTTTAGAATATTTATATTTAGGCTATTGGATTGAAGACTGTCGCAAAATGGCTTATAAAACTGACTATCAACCGTTGGAATATTATGTGGCTCATGCTTGGCAGAAAGCCCCACCCAATCTTGCAATCTAAGTGAATTCACTCTATTTTAGTTATTATGGTAAGCCAGAAATTCAAATCAATATGGACGAACAAGCATACAAAAATACGTTTCACGAAATAAATCAGTTTCCTTGTGCTTTTGGTAAAGCGATGTTAAGCAGTCGTTATGCCTGTGAAAAATTTCAAAAAATAAATCTTGCAGAACGTGAAGCTGCAGCATGTATTAGTCCGCAAGCCCATGCTTTATGTGAACATTTACTTGAATTATTATATTTGAAAACGCGTTTTGCGCTGGGCATTATTGATTTAGCGCAGCCGATTCCTCATGCCAAAGCGATGCGTACTCAATGCGGCGGTATTTTGGGTTTGCGTGAATTGCTCAAAGTAAAACATTCGGCACAATATGAAGTTGATAATATTTATGACTTAATTCAAACCGCAATCAACACCTATGAGAGTTTGGATAAAATGCCATTCGGTGATATTGTGAATTATGTGCGCCAGTATAAAGTGCGGCGTAAGAAATGATAACAGCGAACTCAGTATTGTTTATTCGATGATATGCACTTTCATACCAACTTCAACCATATCAAATAATTGTATAACATCTGCATTGCGCATTCGAATACAACCATGAGATTCCGCCACGCCCATCGGGCAATAATCTGGGCAACCATGAATATAGATAAAACGGCGTAAAGTATCCACCGAACCATAACGATTTTGATACGGCTCAAGACCGCCAAGCCATAAAATGCGGCTTAAAATCCAATCGCGTTGCGGATATTGCGCATCTAATTCAGGCGAATAAATCTCACCCGTAGCACGTCTACCAACAAAAACCGTATTTTCAGGAGAATTTGCGCCAATTTTAGCTTTAATTTTTAACCAACCGCGCGGCGTACAACCTGTATTTTGTAATTCACCGACACCATTTTTACCTGTAGAAATCGCGCCTTGAAATAAAACATCTTGTCGATCCCAAATGCTTAAACGCTGAGATTGAATATCAATTTTAATATACGGAGCATCTTGAATTGCCATTAATGAATCGCATGACTTGCATTAGGCACATAAAACGCTTTATCACTTGCAGCAGACAACATTTCACTTGAAAACCGCGCCGTCATCACTCTATCATTTTCCATCACAACACCTAA
>JAYQWJ020000212.1:0-2239 GCA_035829175.2 Candidatus Albibeggiatoa psychrophila | reverse complement strand
CCACCACCAGCTTCAGTTCGGTATTTAGCAAGTTCTATTCTTTCTGCATAACTATCTGTTAAAGAAATATAACCTCGATAAACATTAATATTATCAAATATATCAACCCACACAGAAAAAGTAAAAGACGAATTTGAGAATTTAAAAGGGTCTGTATTTGGAATAGTGACATATGTTGCACCATTAAACTTTGCCGCAGCACCCAATATACCATCAGGAGTGTAAGTTAAATTACCAGTCGCAACTCCATGATTTTTATACAAACTATAATCTTCAGTATTAAAATCAAAACCTAAATAAAGTAACAAAGCATCATTGCGTTGATAACCAAGCTCTAATTCTTCAAGCGTATAATCTGTTAATGTATCTATAACTGCACATTTTTCAACCAAGCACTGGCTTAAATTACTAAAACATGTTTTTGCAGCATCTTCGATATGTTTAATATCAAGAAGAAGGGCGGCCTGTAATTGCTCCATTTTTTGTTGGCGTTGTGGCTCAAGACTGTATTGCAACAAATTGCCTACTTTATCTAAGGCGATTAACGATTTTTCATAGCTGTCTGCTAATTCTTGACGAGCTTGAGCAATTTCAGGAGTAACCTCAATAGCTAAATTAGGTACACCAATCACAGAATCATAACTCGCATATTCATACGCCGTTGTCGTAGGATTATCTCGTAAAGTTGGTGCAAAACCAGATTGTATATAAGCTACAACATCATCAACAGCACGCAGGCAAGGGTCTAAATTATCTAAGGCACATTCTGTCGTATTGTTTTGCGTACCAAAAATGTTAATTAAGTCCTCTACTCTACCACCTTCTTGATAAGCGACAATTTCTATAGAACTTTCTTTTTTAGTTTTTGATGACAAACGACCTACACTAGCTTTTAGCTGAGCAGAAACAGGTACACAACAAATTTCACCTTCAAATCCAAATCCACCACCTGCTTCAAACTCACGCTTTTGAGAGGTTGTTTTAAACTTAAAATTCAGACCGACTTCAACACTGCCACCTTGAGTAACTTGGGAAACATATTTATTTCCACAATAACGTTGAAAACTACATGCACCACCATTTGCTGCTTGTATTCCTCTATCACTTAAAGAAGAAATCTTAAATCTTTTTGTTCCTAAATCAACATCATATCTCAGCATATAAGATTGTGCATAAGAAGTTTGACGAAACATTTTTTCATATTTGGCATTAGCGTGCGCACTGAAAAATTTAACTGACAATTTACCACCTGCACTTTTTTTCTCAATTTCCAGAACATCTTTATAACTTGTAAACAGAGAAGATGAAAATGTCGCTTGAGATGTACCAATTAACTCAGATGTACCAGCTAAACAATCTTCCTGTTTTAACCAGTTTCTATCACTATCTAAACCTGCACCTAGCCAAGCAACAAGGTTGTCAGATGGAGGTATTAACGTATTTAAAGTATCACAAACAGTATCTAAAACAGTGCAGATGCTATTGATAGGTTCTATTTTTATGCCATCAGAACTAAATAGTTTTACTGGTATGATATTGTCCTCTGCAACATCTAGTGTTTGAGGTAAATTGAATAGCCAACCCGTTTTTAATTGGACGAGAGTTGCTGGGTCAGTCAATGCGGGATTAAGCTTTATTTCTGATAAAGTATTGAAATCAATGATATAAGTATTTCCTGCATCATTTGATATAAAATCAAAGGTATAAGCAAATTTTCCAAAAGGTGATTGATATTCCACATAAGGCACTTTTAATCTCCATGAACTACCCTCTTTTAGAAGTGTTGGATTAAGCGATGATGTTGTTGAACAAGCCTCTGTAGTAGGAATTAAATCATTACCAAAGTTCTGAATATATTCATCACTCTCTAACATGCCATCAATGATGATAGTCCACCCTTGTTGTTCAACAACATTTACCCAGTTTGCTAAGCCTTCTGGGTCAGGCACTCTTTGTAAAAACAGATTGTAAATATATGTCACATATTCACTTGTTGGTTTGTTATCAAAAAAGCGTTGTTTGAACTCTTCAGAAGTTGCTAAAGATTGAATAAGTTGTTTTACAGTCCAACCTTTATTATCAAGTAAATCAATAGCATTATTAAATCCGCCCTCATCAGCTTCTCTATTTAAAATGCTACAGTAGGCAGTATTTGTGAGTAGAATTGACTCTTGTTGAGTATACGCATACGCCTTGACACCAAGACCACACAAAATCAATGTAGTCAGTATTAAATACA
>JAYQWJ020000211.1:0-14585 GCA_035829175.2 Candidatus Albibeggiatoa psychrophila | reverse complement strand
CTCCAATTGCGATGGAAGAAGGCTTGCGTTTTGCGATTCGTGAAGGCGGTCGTACCGTAGGTGCTGGGGTTGTTTCTAAGGTTATTGAATAAGTAAGTTTTTTTAGTCTCTCGTTGTAACAGTGACGAATCACAGCGAGAGACCTCAATTTGGGGTGCTTCATGGCTAGTCAAAGAATTCGGATTCGTTTAAAAGCGTTTGATCATCGTTTGATTGACCAGTCTGCGCGGGAAATCGTAGAGACGGCAAGAAGAACTGGGGCGCAATTGAGAGGCCCAATTCCTCTACCAACAAAAAAAGAAAGATATACGGTATTGATTTCGCCTCATGTAAATAAAGATGCGCGAGATCAATATGAACTTCGGACACATAAACGTTTACTCGATATTATCGATCCTACTGACAAAACAGTTGACTCATTAATGAAGCTCGACTTGGCAGCAGGTGTAGACGTTCAAATTAAATTGAATTAAGGGTTTAGGCAAATGGCACTGGGCATTGTTGGACGCAAATGCGGCATGACTCGCATCTTTACTGAAGAGGGCGTATCTATACCTGTCACAGTAATTGAAGCAGAGCCTAATCGCGTTACTCAAATTAAAACCGAAGAAACCGATGGCTATCATGCTGTTCAAGTTACCTGTGGCTCACGTCGTCCTACACGAGTAAACAAAGCAATGACTGGACATTTCGCGAAAGCGGGTGTTGAAGCGGGTCGTGGCTTATGGGAATTTCGTTTAGCGGCGGAAGAAAGCAGTGGACTTGAAGTTGGTAAAGAAATCAAGGTTGATATTTTTACTGAAGTTAAGAAAGTAGATGTTTCAGGCACAAGTAAAGGTAAAGGCTTTGCAGGTGTCATCAAACGCCATCACTTCCGTACTCAAGATGCGACACACGGTAACTCATTATCACACCGTGCACCGGGTTCAATTGGTCAAAACCAAACACCAGGTCGTGTTTTTAAAGGCAAAAAAATGGCAGGCCACATGGGTAATGTCAAACGGACAGTCCAAAGTGTTGAAGTTGTTCGTGTGGATGCTGAGCGGAATTTGATTTTGGTTAAAGGGGCTATTCCGGGCGCACCAGGTGGTGACGTAATTATTAAGCCTACTGTGAAAGCCAAAACACCAAAGACAGTGAAAGCTTAAGGGTTGAGGGGATAGCGTTATGGAACTGAGCTTACAAAATGGAGCATCGATTGATGTCTCCGAGAAAGTATTTGATGCTAAATATAATGAACCACTAATTCATCAAGTGGTTACAGCTTATTTAGCAGGTGCAAGAGCTGGCACGAAAGCACAAAAAAATCGTGCAGCCGTTGCAGGCGGTGGTTGCAAACCATGGCGACAAAAAGGAACAGGTCGTGCCCGTGCGGGTACACTTAGCAGTCCTATTTGGCGTAGTGGTGGTGTAACTTTCGCTGCACAGCCTCGTAGCTATGAGCAAAAAGTAAACAAAAAAATGTTTCGTGGAGCAATTCGTTCAATCTTATCTGAATTGCATCGCCAAGATCGTTTAATTATTGTTGAAAATATTGCGATAGATGCACCAAAAACTAAACAATTAGTACAAAAACTAGCGGATTTAAATCTTAAAGATGTATTGATTGTAGTTAAAGAGTTTGATGAAAACTTATTTTTAGCAGCGCGTAACTTATATAAAGTGGATGCTGTTGATGCGACAAGTGTAGACCCTGTCAGCTTAATTAAATATGAAAAAGTTATGATGTCTGTAGAGGCATTAAAGCAAATAGAGGAGCGATTAGCATGAACCAAGAGCGTTTATTTAAAGTGCTAGTTGCTCCTTTAAACACAGAAAAAGTCAATAATATTATTGAAAAAAACAACCAGTTTGCGTTTAAAATTGCATCTGATGCAACTAAAACAGAAGTTAAACAAGCGGTTGAAGCCTTATTTTCTGTTAAAGTGCGTGGCGTACAAATCGTCAACGTTAAAGGTAAATCCAAACGTTTTGGTCGTACCGAAGGTAAACGTCCAGACTGGAAGAAAGCCTACGTTGGTTTAGAAACAGGTCATGACATTAACTTTGCAAATTACGGTTAAGCGCGGGCAAGTTTGAGGAAGAATTATGGCAATTGTTAAAGCAAAACCAACCTCAGCGGGTCGTCGCTTTGTTGTCAGCGCAAAGACTCCTGAGTTACATAAAGGCAAACCTTACGCCCCTTTGATTGAGAAAAAATCTCGTTCAGGTGGTCGTAATAATAACGGTCGGATTACAGTACGTCATCGTGGTGGCGGTCATAAACAGCATTATCGTATTGTTGACTTTAAACGTAACAAAGATGGCATTCAAGCCAAAGTTGAGCGTTTAGAATATGATCCTAACCGCAGTGCGCATTTAGCTTTATTGTTATATGCAGATGGCGAACGCCGTTACATTATTGCACCTAAAGGTGTTAAAGCTGGCGACAAGATTATGTCTGGTGTACACGCACCAATCCAAGCGGGTAATTGTATGCCATTGCGCAACATCCCATTGGGTAGCCAAGTACACTGTATAGAATTAAAGCCTGAAAAAGGCGCACAAATGGTGCGTAGTGCAGGTGCTTCAGCACAGCTAGTCGCGCGTGAAGGGCAATATGCAACTTTGCGTTTGCGTTCTGGTGAAACACGTAAAGTGCTAAGTGAATGCCGTGCAACTATTGGCGAAGTTGGCAATTCAGAACACAACCTTATTTCACTTGGTAAAGCAGGTGCAAAACGTTGGCGTGGTGTACGTCCGACGGTTCGGGGTGTTGCAATGAACCCTGTTGATCATCCACATGGTGGTGGTGAAGGTCGTACCTCTGGTGGTCGTCATCCTGTGACACCTTGGGGCTTCCCAACAAAAGGTGCTAAAACCCGTCGTAATAAGCGTACTGACAAAATGATTGTACGCCGTCGTGGTAAATAGGCTGATTGGCTGAAAAGTGCAATCAGAGAACACTAAGTACAAGTAATTGAGGCGCGATGCTTGAACCAGTCACAATAGTGCTGGTGAATCGCAAATCAAAAATCGTAAATCGGAAATAAAAATGCCTCGTTCAATTAAAAAAGGTCCTTTTATTGACTTGCATTTGTTGAAAAAGGTAGATGCAGCCTTAGAAAGCAAAAGCAAAAAGCCAATCAAAACGTGGTCTCGCCGCTCAATGGTTTTTCCTGACATGGTCGGATTAACCATTGCGGTACATAACGGAAGACAACATGTGCCAGTTTATGTAACTGAAAACATGGTTGGTCATAAACTAGGTGAATTTGCCGTAACACGGACTTATCGTGGTCATGCTGCGGATAAGAAAGCGAAACGCTAATTAGGATTGAGAACAATGGAAGCAACGTGTAAAGCCAAATATTTACGCATATCACCGCAAAAATGTCGGTTAGTTGCCGACCAAGTTCGTGGTTTACCCGTTGACCGTGCATTAAACTTGTTGAACTTTAGTAGCAAAAAAGCAGCAGGGATAGTGAAAAAAGCTTTAGAGTCGGCTATTGCCAATGCGGAACACAATGAAGGTGCGGACATTGACGAACTATATGTCTCTAAAATTTACGTCAATGAAGGTCCAACCATGAAACGGATGCGGGCGCGTGCAAAAGGGCGTGGTACGCGAATTTTAAAACGCACTAGTCACTTAGAAGTCACAGTGGCTGAACGGGAAGAATGGTAATCGCTTATGGGTCAGAAAGTACATCCAATTGGTTTACGTTTAGGCATTGTAAAAGACTGGTCTTCCAAGTGGTATGCCAGTAGCAAAGACTACGCAAACTATTTAAATACAGATTTAGCAGTACGCGACTACATTAAAAAGAAATTGGCGCAAGCCTCTGTCAGTGAAGTGCGTATTGAAAGACCTGCTCGTAATGCTCGGATTATCATTCATACAGCCCGTCCAGGTATCGTGATTGGTAAAAAAGGTGAAGACATTGATAAGTTACGCAAAGTCGTTTCTGAAATGATGGGCGTACCTGTTCATATCAGTGTTGAAGAAATTCGTAAGCCCGAAGTTGATGCATATTTAGTTGCAGCCAGTGTGGCACAGCAATTGGAACGCCGTATTATGTTCCGCCGTGCGATGAAACGTGCAGTTGGTAACTCAATGCGTTTAGGTGCTCAAGGTATTCGCATCAATGTCAGTGGTCGTTTAAACGGTGCTGAAATTGCGCGTATGGAATGGTATCGCGAAGGTCGTGTGCCTTTACATACATTGCGTGCTGACATTGATTATGGTTTTGCAGAAGCCCACACAACTTACGGTATTATCGGCGTAAAAGTATGGATTTTTAAAGGTGAAATTATCGGTAAACCTGATATGTTTACACCAAAATCTGCTACAAACAATGCTGAGAATCACTCAAATTCGGGACGTGGAGCGAAGGGATAATAGCTTATGTTACAGCCAAAGCGTACCAAATTTAGAAAGCAAATGAAGGGGCGCAATCGCGGATTGGCTACTCGCAGTAATAAAGTGAGTTTTGGCGAATTCGGATTGAAAGCCACAGGGCGTGGTCGTATTACAGCCCGTCAAATTGAAGCAGCGCGTCGTACCATTAGCCGTCACGTTAAACGTGGTGGTAAAATCTGGATTCGAATTTTTCCAGATAAGCCAATTACCAAAAAGCCTTTAGAAGTGCGGATGGGTAAAGGTAAAGGTAGCGTTGAGTATTGGGTTGCACAAATTCAACCTGGTCGTATGTTATATGAAATTGAAGGAGTCTCTGAAGAGATAGCGCGTGAAGCATTTACATTGGCTGCCGCTAAACTTTCAGTTTCTACCACTTTTGTTAAACGGACGGTCATGTAAGATGAAAGCAAATGAATTACGTGAAATGTCGATAGATGAGTTACGCAAAGAATTAGTGGAACTTTTACGCGAACAGTTTAATTTGCGGATGCAAAAAGCAAGCTCACAACTTAGCCGTTTTCACCAAGTGAAACAAGTGCGTCGTGATATTGCACGTGTAAAAACCATTATGACAGAAAAGCGTAAATCAGTATCAGTAAAAGGTAGTGCAGCATGAGTGAAGAACAAGTTGTAGAACCTGTAGCAAATGCTACAGACGCGACTAAAGTGTTGCGTACCCAGATTGGTAAAGTAGTTAGCGATAAAATGGATAAGACCATTACCGTATTGATTGAACGTAAAGTGAAACATCCAAAATATAAAAAGTTCATTAAACGTTCAACAAAATTACATGTTCATGATGAAGAAAATACCTGTCGTGAAGGTGATACGGTTTTGATTAAAGAAGGTCGTCCAATATCAAAAACCAAAGCTTGGGTATTACATAAAGTACTAGAACGTGCTGTTATTGTGTAATGTGTGGTGTAGGGTTGCTCAGCATTGGTAATCCTGCCCTTCGCGTTTAAAAAGAATCTAATACGTGAGTTAGGACACATTGTCCTAGTAAAATTAGGCTCTCCAAACAATTAAAAATAAAAGAAAAGTATTTAAAGTACAAAAAATATATGTTATCATTCCCGTCTTGTTTGCGGTGAGTGTGATAATAGTATTTTGAAAGCTAATTAATCTTTACTAAATTACCGATAGTTTTTTAAGTGCTAAAACATGTTTAAGTTGTACTCAATCTAAAATTAGATTGTTAACCGCAATTTGAATGCAACTCTGAACTTTAGACGCTTTATGGTGCGGACACGTTACAGCCCACCTAAACGCACATAATAGACTTGCCAGACAATGTTTCATTGCTAAGTTGACGACGATGTGAATAGATTGGTGCTGAAAGATTAGTGTCAATTTTTAGTAACGATAATTACCGATTTGGAGTGGTACACCATGATTCAAATGCAAAGTGTGTTAGACGTTGCCGACAATAGTGGGGCACGTCGCTTAATGTGTATTAAAGTATTGGGAGGGTCTCACCGCCGTTACGCCCAAATTGGCGACATTATCAAAGTGAGCGTAAAAGAAGCGATCCCTCGTGGACGAGTGAAGAAAGGTCAAGTATATAATGCCATTGTTGTGAGAACACGCAAAGGTGTAAGAAGACCTGATGGATCATTAATTCGTTTTGATAGTAATGCGGCTGTGTTGTTAAACACCCAATTGCAACCAATTGGTACACGTATTTTCGGGCCTGTTACACGCGAGCTGAGAACAGAAAATTTCATGAAAATTATTTCACTTGCTCCTGAAGTGTTATAAGGGAAAAGGGTTAGAGCGATGCGTAAAATTCGTTCAAAAGATGAAGTAGAAGTCATTGCAGGTAAAGACAAAGGTAGACGCGGTGTTGTAGTGCGCGTCATGAATGATGAGAAAGTGATTGTCGAGAATGTTAATTTGGCAAAACGTCATCAACGTGGCAACCCTATGGCAAATAAACCCGGTGAAATCGTTGAAAAAGAAATGCCTTTGCATATCTCCAATGTAGCGTTAGTCAATCCAGTTACAGATAAGCCTGACCGTGTTGGGTTTAAATTCTTAGAAGATGGAACTAAAGTGCGCTACTTCAAGTCCAACGATGAAGTATTGGACGTAGCATAGGTATTAAACAATGGCAAGATTACAAGATTATTACCGTGAAAAAGTCATCCCGCAGTTAATGGAACAGTTCCAGTACGGCAGTGTGATGCAGGTGCCTAAGATTGAAAAAATCACCCTTAATATGGGTTTGGGCGAAGCTGTAGGCGATAAAAAAATCATTGAGCGTGCGTTAGGTGATATGCAAGCTCTCGCAGGTCAAAAGCCAATCGTGACTAAAGCGCGTAAATCAATTGCAGGGTTCAAAATTCGTGAAGAATGGCCTATTGGTTGTAAAGTAACTTTGCGTCGCGAACGTATGTACGAATTTTTAGATCGCTTGATTAGTATTGCAATCCCACGTATTCGTGATTTCCGTGGTTTTAGCGGTAAAGCATTTGATGGTCGTGGTAACTACAGTTTAGGGGTTAAAGAACAAATTATCTTCCCTGAAATTGACTACGATAAGATTGATGCGATTCGTGGTATGGATATTACTATTACCACTTCGGCAGGTACAAATGAAGAAGGTCGAGCGTTATTAACAGCGTTCAATTTTCCTTTAAAGTAAGGTGAAGTATGGCTAAAGTATCCATGAAACAACGCGAATTAAAAAGAATTCGTACTGTTGAAAAATATGCGGCTAAACGCGCTGAATTGAAAAAGATTATTGGTAATCCTCATTGTAGTGAAGAAGAGCAAGAACAAGCACAACTGGCATTCCAAAAGTTGCCTCGTGATGCAAGCCCTGCCCGTCTTCGCAACCGTTGTCGGATTACAGGTCGTCCACATGGATTCTATCGTAAGTTTGGCTTAGGGCGTAATAAATTGCGTGAAGCAACAATGATGGGCTATGTACCAGGATTAAGTAAAGCAAGCTGGTAGTTTTAGAATTACGGCTTTGTGGTTTTGTAAATTAGTAGAAGTGCAACATTGTTTGCGTCGTTTTGGTTCTTTATAAACTTGCTCATTTGTATGGTTTTTCTGAATCATGATGTAAGACAGAATTATACTTCTATAATTATTTTATAAATCAACAGTCAAAATAAATTTTGATGGAGATTTTTACGAATGAGCATGAATGACCCTATCGCGGATATGTTGACGCGCATCCGCAATGGTCAGTCTGCAAAAAAGAAGCAAGTGCAAATGCCCGCGTCACGGATTAAGAACGCAATTGCCGACGTTTTGCAGCAAGAAGGCTACATCACTGGTTATAATATCAGCCAAGATGCTAAGTCTACATTGACCATTGATTTAAAATACTACATGGGCAAACCTGTTATTGAAACCATTAAACGGGTGAGTCGTCCAGGTTTACGTATTTACAAACCTAAAACTGAACTACCTAACGTTATGGGTGGTTTGGGTATTGCTATCATATCTACTTCCAAAGGTCTGATGACTGACCGCGCTGCACGCGCTGCGGGACATGGCGGCGAAGTAATCTGCCATGTATCGTAAAGGAATGTAACTATGTCACGAGTAGCAAAAAATCCCGTTTCAATACCTACAGGCGTTGAAGTTAAGCTTCAGGCCCAAGACATCGCTATCAAGTCTAATAAAGGGCAACTGGAACATCACATCCATCATGATGTAGAAGTTTCATTGAGCGATGAAAACGTATTAACCTTTGCGCCACGTAATAACAGCCGTCAAGCAATGGCTTTAGCAGGGACAACCCGTGCTTTAGTAAATAATATTGTTGAAGGTTTAACCAAAGGTTTTGAGCGTAAACTTACTTTAGTTGGTGTCGGTTATCGTGCCCAATTACAAGGTAGTAGCTTAAATTTAACTTTAGGTTTCTCGCATCCAGTAAACCACCCTATTCCTGAAGGCATTATTGTTGAATGTCCTACACAAACTGAAATTGTGGTGAAAGGTGTAGATAAACAACTCGTCGGTCAAGTTGCTGCAAACATCCGTCGTTACCGTCCACCTGAACCTTATAAAGGCAAAGGCGTTCGCTATAGTGACGAAGTCATCAGCTTGAAAGAAACCAAGAAGAAATAGGTGACTGGCAATGGATAAGAAAAAATCTCGATTGCGCAGAGCTCGTCGTACTCGCGCTAAAATTAGTGAGTTGGGTAAGAACCGTCTTTGTGTTTATAAGACATCGCAGCATACTTACGTCCAACTTATCGCCCCTGATGGTGGTAAAGTCCTCGCCAGTGCATCCACTGTTGAAAAAGACTTTAGAGCAACAGGACAACATGGCGGCAATATTGAAGCAGCTGTTAATGTTGGTAAAGCCATTGCAGAACGTGCGAAAGCAGCAGGTGTAACCAGTGTTGCATTTGATCGCTCAGGCTTTAAATTTCATGGTCGTGTCAAAGCCTTAGCTGATGCGGCACGAGAAAACGGGTTAGCGTTCTAGGTAACATTATGGCAAATAATTCAGATTCTCATGCTCAGCATGGTGGACACAATAATAAAGGCGACGACTTAATTGAAAAACTCGTTGCGGTTAACCGTGTTGCCAAAGTAGTTAAAGGTGGTCGTATTTTCAGCTTCACTGCATTAACAGTGGTTGGCGACGGCAAAGGCAAAATTGGCTTCGGTTACGGTAAAGCGCGTGAAGTACCATTAGCAATTCAAAAAGCTATGGAAGGTGCGCGTAAGAATATGAAAACAGTCAATTTAAATGGCGCAACGGTTCAATATCCTATCGTTGGCGAGCACGGTGCAGCACATGTGTATATGCAGCCTGCTTCTGAAGGTACAGGGATTATTGCGGGTGGTGCAATGCGTGCCGTATTTGAAGTCGTTGGTGTCCGTGACATCTTAGCGAAATCAATCGGTAGCACAAACCCAATGAATGTTGTACGTGCTACATTTAAAGGCTTAACTGAAATGTCTAGCCCAGATTTTGTGGCGGCCAAACGCGGTAAAACAGTTGAAGAGATTACAGGTTAATCCGCATGAAAAAGTTACGAGTTACACAAGTTAAAAGCATTTACGGCAGATTGCCTAGGCATAAAGCCTGTGTTGCAGGATTAGGCTTGCGCCGCATCAATCATAGCGTTGAAGTAATTGACACGCCAGAAAATCGCGGCATGATTAACAAGGTCAACTATCTGCTCAAAATCGAGGAGGTAGAAAATGCGTCTTAATGAACTAAAACCTGCAGCGGGTTCAAAACCAACTGCTAAACGTGTGGGACGTGGGATTGGCTCTGGTTGGGGCAAGACCTGCGGACGTGGCCATAAAGGTCAAAAATCGCGTTCAGGTGGTTTCCACAAAGTGGGTTTTGAAGGCGGTCAAATGCCTTTGCAACGTCGCTTACCTAAAGTAGGTTTTGCATCACGCAAAGCATTAGTTACAGCTGAAGTACGTTTGCATGAATTAGCAAAAATTGAAGCTGATGTGATTGATCTTGAAGCCTTAAAAGCTGCCAACATTATCACACGTAATATAAAGCGTGCCAAAATCATCTTGTCAGGTGAGATTAATAAGGCAGTGAAAATTAAAGGCTTAGCAGCAACAAAAGGTGCGAAAGCAGCTATTGAAGCGGCTGGCGGTAGTATCGAACAAGCGTAATGGTTGAGACTAGATGACTCTAGTTTAACGTTGTTTAGCGAAATACGTTACAAGTAAGCGTTAAATTAAATTATCTACAATCACCACAACATTGGGGGTTTATGTGGCTACAGGCACAGGCGCGGGCAATTTAGCAGCACTTGGTCGCTTAACCGAATTAAGACAGCGATTACTTTTTGTACTTGGTGCTATCGTTGTGTTTCGTATCGGTACATTTATTCCAGTTCCGGGCATTGACCCAGTTGCATTGGAACAAATGTTTGACGCACAGAGTGGTACTATTTTAGAGATGTTCAACATGTTCTCAGGTGGAGCATTAGAACGGTTCTCAGTATTTGCAATCGGAATTATGCCGTATATTTCGGCCTCGATTATTATGCAGTTGTTGACCGTTGTTTCACCCACACTAGAGCAGTTGAAGAAAGAAGGACAATCAGGGCAACGTAAAATATCCCAATATACACGTTATGCAACCTTAGGCTTAGCCTTGTTGCAGTCGATTGGAGTTGCTATTGCACTGGAAAGTCAAAATGTGGTCGTAGACCCTGGAATGGCTTTTAAAGTTACCGCCGTCATGACTTTAGTGTCAGGCACCATGTTTTTAATGTGGTTAGGTGAACAAGTGACTGAACGCGGAATTGGTAACGGTATATCCGTGATTATTTTCGCAGGTATCGTCGCAGGTTTACCCGCAGCAATCGGCAGTACTTTAGAATTAACCAGAACAGGGCAATTACACGTTTTAACTTTATTTATATTGTTAGCGTTAGTGCTTTTAGTCACCGCTTTCGTGGTTTTTGTTGAACGTGGTCAGCGTCGTATTACAGTTAATTATGCTAAACGCCAAGTTGGTAATAAGTTATATGCTGGTCAAACCAGTCATTTACCGTTAAAACTAAACATGGCAGGTGTGATTCCACCTATTTTCGCCTCGGCGATCATCATGTTTCCAGCGACTGTTGGTGGTTGGTTTGGTACAGGTCAAGGCATGGACTGGTTGAAACAGTTATCATTAACCTTATCACCAGGGCAACCCTTGTATGTATTGCTATATGCTGTTGCCATTGTATTCTTCTGTTTCTTTTATACAGCGTTGGTGTTTAACCCACGTGAAACAGCAGATAACTTGAAAAAATCTGGCGCATTTGTCCCAGGTGTACGCCCGGGCAAGCAGACCGCAGACTATATTGACCGCGTTATGACACGCTTAACGCTAGCTGGTGCGATTTACATTGCTTCAGTTTGTTTGTTACCTGAATTTTTACGTTTAAACTGGAGTGTCCCATTTTATTTTGGTGGCACTTCGTTATTGATTATTGTTGTTGTGACCATGGATTTTATGGCACAAGTCCAAGCGCATCTACTCTCGCATCAGTATGAAGGTTTAATGAAAAAAGCCAACTTGAGAGGCTACGGGCGCAATCCAATGTCACGCTAGCTAATGGAGAGTCATCATGAAGGTGAGAGCTTCGGTTAAAAAGATTTGCCGTAATTGCAAGATTATTCGTCGTAATGGCTCTGTACGAGTGATTTGCAAAGATAAACGTCACAAGCAACGCCAAGGCTAAGGGGTTGAATTTTTCAATGGACACAGTTAAAAATTTACGCTTTTTGAAGCGAATTGGAGCAGGGGTATAAACGATGGCACGTATTGCAGGTGTAAATATTCCCGTCCAGAAACATACGGTCATAGCTTTACGTTCTATTTATGGCGTCGGTCCTACTAGAGCGCAGGAAATTTGTGCTGCAGCAGGCGTTAGCCCTGATGTCAAAGTCAAAGACTTAACAGAAGAACAGCTTGACTTATTGCGTAGTGAAGTTGCTAAATTTAATGTAGAAGGTGATCTTCGCCGTGAAATCGCCATGAACATCAAGCGTTTGATGGACTTAGGCTGTTATCGCGGTATGCGTCATCGTCGCCATTTGCCCGTTCGTGGTCAACGGACTCGTACTAATGCGCGGACACGTAAAGGTCCACGTAAAGCGATTAAGAAATAAGGGTTATAAATTATGGCAAAACCAGCAGCGTCTCGTACTAAGAAGAAAGTTAAAAAGAGCGTCTCTGACGGCATTGTGCATGTCCACGCTTCATTTAACAATACAATTATTACGATTACTGACCGTCAAGGTAATGGCTTAGCTTGGGCTACAGCAGGTGGTAGTGGCTTTCGTGGTTCACGTAAGAGCACACCATTCGCAGCACAGGTTGCAGCTGAAAGAGTCGGCAACGTAGTCAAAGAATTTGGTATGAAAAACCTTGAAGTGCGAATCAAAGGCCCAGGCCCTGGTCGTGAATCTGCGGTACGTGCGTTAAATAACATTGGTTTTAAAATTACCAGTATTACTGATGTCACGCCGATTCCTCATAATGGATGTCGTCCTCCTAAACGGCGTAGAGTCTAATTTCAGTATACGAAGAGATGGAATATGGCAAGATATTTAGGTCCAAAGTGTAAACTTAGTCGACGTGAAGGCGTAGATTTATTTCTTAAAAGTCGTTCGCGTGCCTTAGACTCTAAGTGTAAACTTGATAAAATCCCTGGACAACATGGTGATAAGCGTCAGCGTTTATCTGACTATGCAACTCAGTTACGGGAAAAACAAAAAATCCGCCGTTTATACGGTGTGTTAGAAAAGCAGTTCCACAGCTACTATGTAGAAGCCAATCGTGTGAAAGGTTCTACAGGTGAAAACTTATTGAAGTTGTTGGAATGTCGCTTAGATAATGTGGTTTATCGTATGGGTTTTGGCGCAACTCGTGCTGAATCACGTCAATTGGTGAGTCATAAAGCGATTTTAGTCAATAGCAAAACAGTGAATATTGCGTCTTACGTTGTTAAATCTGGTGATGTTGTTGCTATCCGTGAAAAAAGTCGCACCCAACTTAGAATTCAAAATGCGTTAAGCATGGCTGAAGAGTTTGGTCTTCCTACTTGGGTCGAAGTTGACGCTAAGAAAATGGAAGGCACATTTAAGTCTGTACCTGAGCGTATGGATTTGCCTAGCGATATTAACGAACAGCTCGTTGTTGAATTATATTCTAAATAATTGAGAGGTTTTTTATATGCAATCCAATGCGATGGATTTATTAAAGCCGCGTATCGTTGATGTCAAACAAATCAGTGATACAGTGGCGCGTGTCACCCTTGAGCCATTGGATCGCGGTTTTGGTTATACGTTGGGCAATGCGCTAAGACGTGTATTATTGTCTTCTTTGCAGGGTTGCGCCATTGTTGAAGTGACCATAGACGGGGTTTTGCATGAGTACACTGCAATGGAAGGTGTACAAGAGGATGTGGTTGAAATCTTATTAAACCTGAAAGGCATCTCAATTAAGATGTACGGGCGTAATGAGGTGATATTGCATTTAAACAAGAAAGGTCCAGGCCAAGTATTGGCATCAGACATTACTTTAGATCATGACATTGAAATTGCTAACCCTGAGCATGTTATCGCCACTTTAACCAAGTCTGGCGAATTAAACATGCAGTTGAAAGTCCAAATGGGGCGCAGCTATCGTCCAGCAATTCAACGTGGTCAAGATGGCGATATTGATACACCTATTGGTACATTAAAATTAGATGCGTCTTTCAGTCCGATTTCACGGGTATCATACTCAGTAGAACGTGCACGGGTTGAGCAAAGAACTGACTTAGATAGATTAATTATCGAGTTAGAAACCAATGGTACGGTAGACCCTGAGTCGGCAGTACGTCAAGCAGCGACAATTTTGCAAGGTCAACTTTCTGTTTTAGTCGATTTGGAAGGTACAACTGAACCTGAAGAAGAAGAGGAAGAGGTTGATATCGATCCTGTGTTATTACGTCCTGTTGATGAGTTAGAGTTGACAGTGCGTTCGGCGAATTGTTTGAAAGCAGAGAGTATTTACTATATTGGTGATTTGATTCAAAGAAGTGAACAAGAATTGTTGAAAACGCCTAATTTAGGCAAAAAATCGCTTACTGAAATCAAAGACGTATTGGCTTCACGCGGGCTATCACTCGGTATGAAGCTAGAAAACTGGCCACCACCGGGTTTATATGACAGTGACCCGCAAGGCAAATCTAAATAACATAGACAGGATATAACAGCCATGCGTCATCGTTATGCAGGTAGAAAATTAAATCGTAATAGCAGTCATCGTCAAGCAATGTTTAGAAACATGACTGCATCTTTAGTGCGTCACGAATTGATTAAAACAACTTTAGCTAAAGCAAAAGAGTTGCGTCGTTATGCTGAGCCTTTAATTACACTAGCAAAAGATGATTCTGTTGCTAAAAGACGCTTAGCCTTTGATCGTATTCGTGATCGTGAAATAGTGACTAAATTATTTAATGAATTAGGTCCACGTTATCAAGATCGCCCTGGTGGTTATATACGTGTTTTAAAATGTGGTTTTAGAACAGGTGATAATGCGCCAATGGCTATCGTTGAACTAGTTGATCGTCCCGTTGATGATTTAGATGATGATTTAGATGACGATGAATAAGACTTATATTTAGTTACTTTTAAAGAGCCGAGCTTAGTCTCGGTTTTTTTACGTCTGTGCAAGATTGACTATGCTATA
>JAYQWJ020000210.1:0-2654 GCA_035829175.2 Candidatus Albibeggiatoa psychrophila | reverse complement strand
TTAACTGCGGAACGTCGGCTAAATGATTACCAAGGACGTGAAGGAGAAATTTTACCGCCTTGGGTATCTTTCCAAGCTTGGTTTAGCGATTTAATCCATTCACCTGAATAATGGGCTTTTTCTTGTCTATCAGGGTCACGACTCCAAATATTTTTCCAGTAACGTATACGATGCCACTGTTTTTCCAATTGCAGCCACAACCACGCATATAACATTCCGTAATGTTTATAGTAAAAAATCAAGGCACTACGCATTTGCCATAAACTAATTTGCGAGCCGCTATCAGACATACCTAAACTCAATGTTTTTGATGATTCTCCGCCAATATGCACCACGACCACATCAGACAAATACCAAATTGAATAGTTTGCTTGCTGAATCCGTCGACATAAATCCACTTCTTCATAATACAAAAAGAATTTCTCATCAAAATAATTAATTTGTTTCAACACTTTATGACGAATAATTGAATAAGCACCCGGTACCCAATCCACTTCTGCCGCGACATTAGGATTTGCCCAAGTGCGGTCAAAACGTCCAAAAAAGCGGGATTTCGGATATTTATACGCTAAGCCTGATAATGTTAAGAAATGATTTAATAAACTGGGGAGCATTCGTGCTGATGGCTGCCAACTGTTATCACGTCCAATGAGTCGCGCTCCACCAACGCCAACATTAGGATTTTCCTGCATAAATTGTAGCGATTGAGATAAAGCTTCTTCGGTTAAAAACGCATCTGAATTGAGCAATACGATAAATTCGCCTGTTGCTTGTTGAAATGCTAAATTATTGGCGGCGGCAAAACCTAAATTGGTTTGACTGCGAACCAAAATAACCCGTGGGAATTCACGCTCAACCATATCCGCCGAATCATCTTTAGACGCATTGTCCACTACAATCGTTTCAAATTGAACAGCCCCTGCTTTTTTCAATAAAGTCTGTAAACAACGGCGTAATAAATTGCAGGTATTAAATGAAACAATTATCACTGAAATGTCAGGCTTATCTAATGTCATTGCTTATTTATCTCTATCGGTGCGAACCCAAGTTGCATTTTTAGCCGCAGTTTTGAGTGTTAAAGGCAATACGGTGAGTTTCCATAAAATATAAAATGGGGCTGTGAGTAAAATCAGAAAGTCTTGCACTGTCCCTTTACCAATCCACAATGCTGCAAATACATGTCCAAACACGATACATAATGCAGCTAAAGCATAAATTTGGGTTGGCAAAAAGGGTATCAAAATAAGTATCAATAACAATAATACATGTATTGCTAATGGTAATAATAATAAGTCTAGCAGGGGTTCGATTAAACGTTGTTGACCCGAAGCGGCGGCTTGATAAAGTGAGGGAATATGATCGCGCATCATCCGAAATCGTCCACCTTCCCAACGTGCTCGCTGGGTTTTAGTGCCTTTTTGTGCAATGGGCATATCGGCGCGGACGGTTGTATTGTCAATAAATTGTATTTTTAGGTGGCGTTTAACCAAGGTGAGGTGGTATTCCAAATCTTCAACGATGGAGCTGGCGGTGTAAGGCACTTTTTGTAAGGTTTGACGGGTTAAGCCAAAGCCATTGCCTGAAATGCCAACTGATAAATTCCAAAATGCACGCCCGCGCGGTCTTAAAACATTGAAAGCCAGTAAGGCAACATTGAGTAGTCGAGTTCGGCGCGATGCAGCGGGATTATTCACTGTATAACGACATTGCAGACCGTCAGCCCCTTGCATAAAGGTTTGTTCGCAGACTTTGATAAAATTAGGTTCAACTATGGTGTCGGCATCAACCACCATCAGCGCATCAATTTCGGTATGTTCTAATAAATGTTTGAATGCGAAATCAAGCGCGTAACCTTTGCCGCGTAATTCATCATTTTGCCGTTCTAATACTTTTGCACCTGCTTGACGGGCTTTGTCTGCGGTATCGTCAGTGCAATTATCAGCAATAACATAGATTTGATATTGACCATTTGAGGCATCGCAACTGTATAAGCTTTTGACGGTTTGAGTAATATTATCGGTTTCATTATGCGCGGGGATAACAACGGCTAGGTTTAATCCTGCTTCATGATGTGCTTGACGTGGCTTGTATAGTAATGCACCTAGGGTTAAGAACAGTAGTTCAATAGTGCCAAATACAGTGACGGCGGCTAGTAAAATGGCAAACAAAATCCATAAGCTCATGGTAATTTTTTCGGTGTGACGACAGATAGGGCTATTAAAAAAGATATGCTATGAAATGTCTAGTGTTGAAATGGATGAATTCTCAAGTTTCAATTTTATCGGGTGTTAAATATTGGGTTTAAATAAAAATAATAGTGTGAAATCAATAGCTAATATCTTATTTTAATAAATAACTAATTTTTTGTGATAGCGGATAGAAACAATCCTAAAATATGGTTTTTTGGGCAGTTCTGCAAAATCCCGTACAGGACTCTTTTACAGAACTATTCTTATCAAGATGAATGCGCCATTATTGTGCTTGTTTAGTTTTCAGTACAGACTTTGTTATTTATATCTGAAAATATCTCTTTAAACTCAATATCTTGCACCGTATCAATCACTTGTTGGGCTACTAACGCTTTTTTGTCTTGTTGAAAATGCTTGATGTGGAATTAAAATAAGTTTTATAAAACAAATGGTTATAAATATTGA
>JAYQWJ020000209.1:0-5021 GCA_035829175.2 Candidatus Albibeggiatoa psychrophila | reverse complement strand
ATGCCTAAAAATCTCTATTTAGTCTCTGCTTTTTTAGGTGTTGGAGGAGCTTCTTCTAGTGGTTGAATATCAAGCAATTTAGCGCGGATTTTTTCCTCAATTTCGATTGCAACGTGAGGATTTTCCTTCATGTAATTACGCACATTCTCCTTGCCCTGACCAATTTTTGCACCTTGATAGCTATACCATGCACCCGCCTTATCTATAATGCCGTTTTTAGACCCTAAATCAATGATTTCACTCTCCCGAGAAACCCCTTCACCGTACAGAATATCAAAAAAGACTTCTTTAAAAGGTGGCGCAACTTTGTTTTTCACAACCTTCACTTTAGTCTCATTACCAATGATTTCATCCCCTCTCTTAATCGAGCCAACCCGACGAATATCTAAGCGTACAGAAGCATAAAATTTCAACGCATTACCACCCGTTGTAGTTTCAGGTGAACCAAACATCACGCCAATCTTCATCCGAATTTGGTTAATGAAAAGCACTAACGTATTAAATCTTTTGATATTTCCTGTCAATTTGCGCAAAGCTTGAGACATCAAACGCGCATGTAAACCCATGTGAGAATCACCCATGTCGCCTTCAATTTCTGCTTTTGGAGTCAAGGCTGCAACCGAGTCAATCACGATTAAATCCACTCCGCCCGAACGTACCAACATATCCGTAATTTCTAAAGCTTCCTCACCATTGTTAGGCTGAGATAATAAAAGGTCATTGGTATTAACCCCTAATTTTTCAGCATAATTACGGTCTAACGCATGTTCTGCATCAATAAAGGCTGCCGTACCACCTTGCTTTTGAATTTCTGCGGCAACTTGCAATGCAATCGTGGTTTTACCAGAAGATTCAGGGCCATAAATTTCAACAACACGTCCTTTAGGTAAGCCACCGATACCTAATGCAATATCTAAACTCAGGCTGCCTGTTGATACGCTATCAATATCATGCACCAAAGCTACGTCGCCCAAACGCATCACCGAGCCTTTACCAAATTGTTTTTCAATCTGGCTAAGTGCTGCGCCAAGCGCTTTCTTTTTATCGTCGTCCATTATTTATAACCTAAAAAGTGAATGCTTGATTTCCATTATCCCATAAATCTCAGCCTTTATACAAAATGCTTTGGGGATAAAAACAATAATATTGAAAACAGTTTGCCCTTGATTTTAGAGTTGCATTAAGCTTTGTTTTATAAAGGATTATCAACCAAAGACAAAAAACATATTTCAATTTTTTAAGCTTTATTAGCTGCCTCAGAAACCGCGATTTCAACTTTTTTACGCCATGCTGTGACTTTCGCCATTAATTCATGAATATCAATACGGGTTAAGGCGCGAGATTTTAATAAATGTTCACCCGCAACCCAAACATCAGTGACTTTATCGCGGCTGGTTGCATATACAATTTGTGAAATCGGATCATACATTGGCATGGTTTCCAAAGTTTGCATATCCAATGCGACAATATCCGCTGATTTACCAATTTCCAATGAGCCTGTCACATCATCAATCCCCAAGGCTTTTGCACCATTTAAGGTTGCCATTCTTAATGCTTGATGAGCGGGAACACTGCTCGCATCACCTGTAATACCTTTGGACAATAACGCGGCAGTACGCATTTCGCCTAACATATCTAAATCATTATTACTGGCAGCACCATCCGTTCCCAGCGCGACATTTACCCCAGCTTTTAATAACTTATCTACGGGACAAAAACCACTTGCCAACTTTAAATTAGATTCAGGACAATGCACCACATGAGCTTGTTGCTCGGCTAATAACTCAATTTCGTCTTGTTCCAATTGGGTTGCGTGGACGTTCAATAATTGCGAATTGACTAAGCCTAATTTGTGCAAACGTGCTAATGGGCGTTCACCGTTATTTTTGACTGCATCAACCACTTCAAATATGGTTTCGTGAACATGAATATGAATCGGCACTTGCCATTTATCAGCCAGTTCTTTGGCTTGGGATAATGGCTCATCAGAGACGGTGTAAGGCGCGTGCGGTGCTAAAGCAAATTTGATTAAAGGATTGTCTTGATATTGATCGTAAACGGTTTGGGCTTTTTGTAAATATTCATCCGCATTCTGTGCCCAAGCAGTTGGAAAATCTAATACAATTAAACCAATTGTGGCGCGAATTCCTGTTTTTGCCACTTCCTCCGCCATTTTATCAGGAAAGAAATACATATCATTGAAACAAGTCACACCCGCGCGTAACATCTCGGCGATGGCTAATTGTGTTCCATCAATAATGAATTCAGGACTGACACAAGCCGCTTCTGCTGGCCAAATATGCTGAGTTAACCATTCATTTAACGGCAAATCATCTGCAAAACCACGCAATAAGCTCATCGCTGCATGAGTGTGGGTATTAATCATGCCCGGTATTAATACATGGGTTGGTAGACGATAAGTCATACGGGCTAAAAACCGTCCTGCCGCCTCGTAACTGGGCACAATATCAACAATTTTTCCGTCTTTAATTGCGATAGCATGATTACTGTAAGCCTTATTAGAAGGTTCGACAGGAATTACCCAACCTGCATAAATCACTGTATCAACATGTTCCATGACTATTTATTCCATTTATTTTTAATATTCTGTAGGCTAGCACAATTGTAGTTTGTTATTTTTAAATTCACTGTGCGCCATGTTTTTGAAAGTTGGTTCTAATGCTGACCATTTCTTGCTTTTGCATACATTTCATCCAATTCACGATTAAAGCCACCCGATAGAATAGGAAAACGACACCAAGTGCGTGAGTCTAAATTTACATCATCTAAGTGAAAACTCGGCGCATAACGTTCACGTTTCCATTGGTTGCGACTCCATAAGCGGAAAAAGCGTTCAACCCAAATCAGCAATTGCTCATCATTATATTCATTGTGACGATGTTGCAATAAGCAAAATATTTCATAAGGAGTTTGGCGGTCTCGAATCGCCGCTTTTTCAATCACATTGACTAAATGATAAGGCATTAAATCATCTTCGTCAGTTTGCAGCATATTGTGCGGACGTAATTCAGCCGTTGGAGCTTGTTGATTGATCAGCGATAAAGATGGAATCGGTTTTAAGTGAGTAGGGCCTTGAGATTCTAACCATTGTAGCCAGTGGCGCAAGAAATGTTTATCAATTCCCGCAATCGGGCTAAGAGAGCCTGCGGTATCGCCATCCATTGTGGCATAGCCTAAGGCGACTTCTGAACGGTTGCTGGTCGCTAATAACAGTGCATTGTTAATATTGGCAATCATCCACACGCTGGGTGCACGACTACGGGCTTGAATATTTTGTAATGCAATATCATGTTGTTGCCAGTTTAATTTTGTACCGATCGCTTTTTCAATCGCCTGTGTATAACCGTCTACTATTTCATCAATATTCAGTTCCAAATAATTTGCGCCTAAATTTTGTGCCAAAGTTGAAGCTGCACGTTGGGTGGTTTTGGTTGAATTTTTCGTGGCTTGATATACACAAGTTAATAGTCCGTGAGTCATATCGGCTGAAGTTGTGGTATTTGGTAATGTCACGGGTAATTTAGCGCAAAAGCCTTTAATCCCAAGTTCTAAACTGCCTAATTCGACCATTAAATGCACTAAACAAGCAATGGCTGAGGAGTCAGCTCCACCACTTAGTGATAAGACAAAACCTGTTGCCCGACTTTTTCGTAGATAATCAAATAAACCTAAGCTGACGGCGCGAGTGAATTCTTCTTCTTTTAGATTTGGACTGTATTCCCATGATTTTAAAGGGACATTTGATTGTTGTGGAATTTGTTGTGGATAGTCAAATGGCACGGAAACCAAGGCATCTAAGTTGGGTACGGATTCACTGGTACGGGCTTGGGTCATACGGGTTAAATCTACGTCAACCGAGCTACTGATAACGTAGAAGTCTTTAAAACTAAAACGTTTTCCTGTTGCTAATAATTCTCCTGCGCTGGCGATTAAGCTATCACCGTCGTAAATGGCACGTCCTGCTTCATTGCCCAGCAAGTTGGTGTATACATAGCTGACACTAAATGCGCGTGAGCCTTCTAATACAAAACGTTCTCGTACTAGATGTTTGTCAAATGCAAAATGGCTGGCACTGGGATTGAGAATAATATCAACCCCTTTTTGAGCCAATTTAATACCGGGGCGATTTGCAACCCAAGCTTCTTCACAAATTTCAAAGCCGATAAGTACGCCACCACAACTAAAGAAAATATCGCCAATCGGATAGTTTTTGCCTGCAATTTCGATTTCGCTACGCACGTCATTTGGCCATGGGTGAAACCAGCGCGGTTCGTAGTGAATGCCATCGCCTGCTAGAAAACGTTTTGCAACAAAGCCAATGATTTCGCCATTAACCAGCAAGCACACGGTGTTGTAAATCCGATTTTGCAGGGAAACAGGTAAGCCAACTGCAACGATGAGGTTTTTGGTTTGTGGTGCGAGTTGGAGCAATACGTGTTGGGATTGGGCAATGGTGGCGGGTGCTAAAAACATGTCTTCGCAGCCATAACCACTGATACAAAGTTCGGGTAGGCAAAGAATATTGATGTTTTGTTGACGGGCTTGGATCAGGGCATTTTCAATATTTTTCTGATTATTGTCCCAATCTAACGGGGTTTGGTTGAGCACACCTGCACCGACTTGAATGTATTTCATGAGCTTCTTTTAGTTATCAGTTAACAATTATCACTGTGATACTGTTTTAGGATTATTGTAGTTGGACAATTCGTAAAAATCAGCTTAATTGTGTTGCTAGCAAATCAATCCAAGAAAGTGCTTATGATAATCAGATTTGTGGAAAGAGGCAAAGTAAGTTTAAAGCGGAGTGGCTATGATTTTTTATTTTTAACAGACGGTTATAGTGTTATTTGCTGTTGTAAAAACCGTTTGAATAATCGTTTATCTGAGTATTGAGAACAAGATGAAATAGATTTAAAGATTTTCAGGATTAAAACCAATCGATTTGCCACCATTCCCAAAAATATCTACAATCTAAATCCTGTCCATCCAAAAATCCGTTA
>JAYQWJ020000208.1:0-1777 GCA_035829175.2 Candidatus Albibeggiatoa psychrophila | reverse complement strand
GTAATGGGAGATTCAATCCATTTTTTGAATTTGAAAGTGCTTATAATATGCCCATTTTTAAATGAGGTCTGCAAATATTGTTTAGTCTGAATTCACTATAACCCAGTTATTATGGGATAAGTTTGCACTTCTTTTGGACATTGTTTAGCATGAGCGCATGATTTAGGCAGATTTTTTGCGAAGCTTGTGTTGACCCACAATATTATGGTCATCAGAACTTATTATCATCACAATTTTAGCGAACACTCCAAAGGAGATGAATTATGGCGAAATCAGCCCCACCCGATATGCCAAATGTATCCAATTTACTTAAGCCTTTTATGCCTTTAATTAGCAAATTACTGGTTATTTTTTTTCTCATTGTCTTTGGTTTGATGTTTCTGGGTTCTTGGTACTTTGAAACCAACGCAGGACACACTTATTTCTACCAAAACACATTGACTGGTGGCACGGATGTCTACACTGAACCCGGTGTACATTTACGGATGCCATATTTTTCAAAAATCACTGAGTATAAACAAGTAATGACGGTGGGTTTTGGTGAGCAAGACACCTATGTCACTCGCAATATCCGTGAAGTCAGTGTACGGTTTGCAGATACTTATACGGGTTTGATTACGGTCACGTTCCGCTTTAAATTACCAACGGATACGGAAAAAGTGAAGACAATGCACCGTGAATTCCGTAGCTTTGATAATTTAGTTGACTCTTTGCTGACTAAAACCGCCCGCGATGTGGTCGTAAATACATCAACCCAATACACAGGTGAAGAATTCTTCCAAGGCGCATTAAATCAATTTAAATCTGCGTTGATTGACCAATTGCGTTACGGTATTTATAAAACAGAACGTAAACAAGTTGAAGTTGAACAAATAGGCTTAGCACCTATCGGCTTAGGTCAAGAAAATTCTAATCAATTACGCACATCAAAAACCTTGGTTTGGAAAACAGTCCCTGTCATTGATAAAGCGACGGGTAAATACATGCGTTTAGACAATCCGTTAGAACGTTATGGCATTGAAGCAACACAGGTGACAATTGGTAATACCAGCCCTGAGCAACAATTGGACAAATTATTGTCTGAGAAAAAACGTTTGGTTGCAGACCGAATTAAATCTGTGCAAGAGCAAGAAACCGCTAAAGAACAGGCTAAAACAGCACAGTTAAAAGCGGAAATTGAACGCACTGTCGCAAAACAAGGTGCTTTGAAGGAAAAAGAATTAGCGGTAATTGCTAAGCAACGTGAAGTAGAAGAAGCTGAGAAACAAGCGGATAAAGAGATTATTGAGCAACAGAAATTGAAGGATTTGGCGGTGATTCAAAAAGCCAAAGAATTGGAAATTTCTCAAGCCAATCGTGATATTCAAGCCGCAAACTATGAAGCTGCAAAATTTGAAGCGCAAGCGATTCGTGAAAAGGGTTTAGCTGAAGCGGATGTAACTAAAGCGATGTATAATGCTTACGATCCTGAGATTTATGCCGCTGAATTGCAACGTGATATTGCTAACATCATCTATCCTAATTTGCGCAATATTAAAATTGAAATGCCACATAATGTGGTTAACTTAAGTGGTGAAAATGGAAAAGCCGCATTACCCACTAATTTAGATATATTATCTAGTTTTGCAACGATTAATACGATGGAAAAATTACAACAGCAAGCTATCAGCACTGAAGTAAAATCAAACATTCCAACTCGCTAAAACGCATCAGTCGTTAGCCCATTCTGTCTTTATATGTGGAGTGGGCTATTTCTTTCAATAGAGATGTTGCAAGC
>JAYQWJ020000207.1:0-2239 GCA_035829175.2 Candidatus Albibeggiatoa psychrophila | reverse complement strand
GCTGAACTAGAGTCCAGTCAATTAGCTGATAATGCGGAGAAAACGAAATTTAGTTATTTGCCTGTGTTTATTGTATTTGGCGTAGTGTTGTTGGTATTGATTTTGGCGTTCTTATTTCGCAATCATGCAGAAAACAAACCGATTCCTGAAGATTTAGAATAAAGTCATTACGTTAGGACTGCCAATCCTGCAAAGACTGGTAGTCCTGAGACCGCAATAATCATCCACCGCCAATCGCGTGAACAACTTCAACTTTATCATTTGATTTTAAAATTGTTTGTTCAAATTGGCTGCGAGGAATAATTTGTTGATTCAGCTCAATCGCCAAACGCTTCTGTGTCAAAGCCAATTCTACTAATAAATCTTGAATTGTGGCTTGCTGTGCAATCTGTTTCGGCTCACCATTCAACTCGATTTCCATACTGTCCCCTTTTAAATCGAAAACCTAGCCCGGTACACGCTGGATTTTTGAACCCAATTGAGTTAATTTTTCTTCAATGCGTTCATAACCACGGTCAATATGATAAATCCTGTCAACCAAGGTATCGCCATCTGCAACCAATGCCGCTAAAACCAAACTGGCAGAAGCACGTAAATCCGTTGCCATCACAGGAGCGGCTTTTAATTTGGGCACACCTTTAATAATCGCGATATTGCCCTTAATCTGAATATCCGCACCCATGCGTTGCAATTCCTGCGCGTGCATAAAACGGTTTTCAAACACATTTTCACTAATACTAGAAACACCATCAGCAATACTATTCATCGCGGTAAATTGGGCTTGCATATCAGTTGGAAAAGCAGGATAAGGCGCGGTTTCAATATCAACAGCCTTGGGGCGTTTGCCTTGCATATCCAATTCAATCCAATCTTTGCCTGTGGTAATTTTCGCACCCGTTTCTTGCAATTTCAGTAGAACGGCATCTAATAAACTAGGGTCAGTATCTTTCAGTTTTACTCGTCCACCCGTCATTGCAGCACCGACTAAATAAGTACCACTTTCGATTCGATCGGGTAAGACCGCATATTCAGTTCCATGCAAACGTTCAACCCCTTGAATATGGATTGTGTCCGTGCCTGCACCTTCGATTTTAGCCCCCATTTTAATTAGGAAATTAGCCAAATCAAGCACTTCAGGTTCACGCGCTGCATTTTCAATCACTGTTTCGCCATCCGCCAAGGTCGCTGCCATCAACAAGTTTTCTGTACCCGTTACCGTGACCAAATCCATGCACAATCTTGTGCCTTTTAAACGATTTGCCGTCGCGTGGATATAACCGTTTTCAACCGTGATTTTTGCGCCCATTTTCTCTAAGCCTTGAATGTGCAAATTAACAGGGCGTGAGCCAATCGCACAACCACCAGGTAATGAGACATTTGCAGCACCAAATCGCGCGATCAATGGGCCTAATACCAAAATCGAAGCCCGCATGGTTTTCACTAAGTCATAAGGGGCGGTGAATATGTTGACTTTGCTTGCATCAACTTCAATGTTGAGTTTTTCATTAATCATGATGTCCGCGCCCATACGCCCAAGCAAGCCCATCATGGTGGTAATGTCTTGTAAATGCGGAACATTGCTTATATAGCAAGGGGTTTCGGCGAGTAATGTTGCAGCCAAAATAGGTAAAGCTGCGTTTTTCGCGCCTGAGATACGAACGTCACCATTTAACGGTGTGTTACCTGTAATTAATAACTTGTCCATGTTTGTGTGTTTAGCGTCACTATAGAAGAGGTTGAATAAATATGACGCAAAGCGCCACTGCTGTATTACCTTGTTGAGACGTGATAAAAGCTGTTTTTAAATCATGCTAATCAATAAAACTCGCGAAAAGCATTTTTATATTCTCAAAACAAGGTGACAAGGAATTATTATGCTGAGGTTCGAGTCGTCAATGCTAAAGCATGAACTTCATCGGTTTTCATCGTATCACCTAAAGTGGCATACACCATTTGATGTTGTTTCACTAGGGTGAGTCCTTCAAAGACGCTAGAAACCACGGTCGCTTGAAAATGACGATTATCTTCACTTGTAATCGTTGCTTCACAGTTTTCAATACCGCTTTCAATCAGTTGCTTCACTTCAGCAGGGGTCATGTGACACTCCTTTATTAATTTGCGCTTATGTTAAAGCATTCTACAGGGGAAACAAAGTGCTGGATGCTGAAATTATCTTAACTTACTAAAAAGTATCGCTAAATGGAATAGCTACAATTTAGAATCTATTTTCATAGACTAT
>JAYQWJ020000206.1:0-1850 GCA_035829175.2 Candidatus Albibeggiatoa psychrophila | reverse complement strand
TTCGCCTAAGGATAAAAATTGGTTAACGATTGATAAAGGCACAACCAAATTAGGTGACAATGCAATTAGTTCCCAAGCCTTAGTTGATTATAAAAAGCCTGATAATTATTGGAAAGGTGCAACTTTACGTCTGCGTAACTACAGTTGGAGTTTTCGCATTATGCCAATTACCTCGTTTAATTCAGCAACGGGTAAAATTATGGCGACAACAAGTAAATACAGTATTGGTGGTTATCAATTGCCAAAATGGGGCTATTTCATTGATGATAAATTAGAAGAAATTGACCATCCCGGTGAATGGTATTATGACCAAACCACTCGCAAGATTTACTTCTATCCTAAAAACAATGCCAACCCCAATAATTTACTAGTGGAAGGCATGTTTTATGGTTCAGCCATTACTTTAAGTAATCAACAAAATGGTGCGACGATTCAAAATTTGAATATCCAACACTATACTGATGTTGCGATTGCCATGACCCAAACCAGCAATGTTACGGTTCAACATAATATTTTCATTCATAATTTACGTGCTTTAAAACCATTCAGTTGCGCTAATTTATATGTGGCAAATAACTATTTGGATCATCAAATTAAATCAGGTTTTGAGCTATTCAGCCCCAATTCTTTTGATTTAGGCGACACAGTCATTGAGAAAAACTATATTACTAACACCGCGATGTATCGGATTTATGGCTGGCGTTATAAAGGTGAATTTGGCGGCATTCCAATCTCTGTATTTAGTACAGGCTATAACGTGCGCAAAAATTTCATTGATACCAGTAGTTATGTCGGTATTTCATTGCACGCAGGTGGTGAGCATATTATTGAAAATAACCTAGTCATGAACACTTTGGCATTATTAAATGACGGTGGTGCAATTATTTACAATGCAGATAACAGTATTGTCAAAGGTAATTTTACTTTAAATTCAATCGGTAATGTGGAAAGCGATTCTAATGGTTGTATGAGTTTAGCCAAAGACCCTTGTAACCATCACACCAGTTACGGCATGGGCATTGGTTCAAACAGTAAATGGACAGGCAACACGATTGAAGGTAATACAGTTGCCAATAACCAAGATGTGGGTATCCGTTTAAATTCGTTTATCGACACCAAAGTGCGGGATAATTTAACCTTTAATAATCATGTAGAAGTGCGTTTAGAAGATGAATTAGGCCCGTCTTATGGCAATGTGGTTGAAAACAATATTTTGATGCCTTTAGACCCTGAACGTATTGCTATGTTGATGACCAATGATACTAATCACGGTCGTTATAATGCTAACTTCTATTGCAACCCATATAATGACGTGTACTTAAAACGTGATGGCAAATCTTTCTCATTGCCGCATTGGAAGAAAAAATTCCCTCAATACTCTACCACTGCAACTGAATGTAGCATCAAATTAGCCAGTTATAAATCAACGCCGATTGGTGGTAATTTAATATCTAAAGGCAGCTTTGATGTTGATGAATCTGGTTGGGCACCTGTTGGGAATTATCTTACATTCGATACGGGTAAATTGGACGGCGGTAGTTTAAAAGTAGTTTATCCTGCTGATAATGGCACGAAAACCAGCTTTACCATTTTCCAGCAAAGTACATTCTCAATGACAGAAGGTTCTTGGTATAAAGTCTCATTTAGTACATCGGGTAAAACCTATGGTGGTGTGAGTTTGGCGATTGCCAGAACTAAACCTGAGTATATTTTTGTCGAACGCGCAAATTTTGCCATGGCAACCACGCGTAAAGAGCATGAATATTATTTCCAAGCAGGCGAAACCTCTGAGTTCATGAAATTATTGTTCACGATTACAGAAGATGACAGCAAAACCTATTGGATTGATA
>JAYQWJ020000205.1:0-10578 GCA_035829175.2 Candidatus Albibeggiatoa psychrophila | reverse complement strand
TGACGATGTGAATAAATTGAACTAAGAGATTAGTGCAGATTTTTAGTAACGGTGAGTTCGAAATAATTTATCCAAGTCGCAGTGTTTGGAATGATAATCCTTATTATATTTTAGATGTGAAATGGTCTGATGAAAATCACAAAAATGCGGCTAAATTATTCCAAGATTTCTTATTGAGTAAAGTGGCTCAGGAAGAAGCGCGTGATAAATACTTATTCCGTCCTGCTAATATTGATGTGCCTATTTTGGGTAATGGCAGTGCGTTTGATGGTTTAAAAGATACTGTACAAATTGATGTGCCTACTATTAGTCGTCCTAAAGCTGAAGTGTTAGAACAACTTATTCAGGTTTGGGAACGTAATCAGTAAGATTGTTTGATTTTAAAGTGTAAAGTTTATTTTACTATTATGTGAGCTAAATTTTGCACTTTTCTTATATTTTCCACAGCCGTAAATTATCATATCAATATGTTGATTTTAAAGCTGAAAACTCAACAATCCATACCAATCCCATTTTCAAAATTTCTAAGCATCATACTAAATAACAGTGATGATAAAACTTCAAAAATTAGGATTGATATAGCCCAACAGTTCTAAGCTAAATATTTTTCCATAATCTCTGCGATCTCATCGGTTTCAAAACTATCTGCAAGTTGAAATAACATCTCAGCTAGATTTGGGGCAATTTGACGCAACTTTTCAATTTCAAGGATTAATTCCTTAATATCACCAAGCTTGGCTAAATTAAAGATAATACTCGCTTGCTCTTTAGGCACTTGTTCTTGCGATGTTGTTGCATCATCTCTTATGGAAATCGCTTTAGTATGACGACCTGTTGCCTTCAGTATTTCAGTGTCTTCTTCATGAATTTCAGCGGCTTTTTGCTCATAAATCCATTCAATATCAAGAAAACGTCGCAACTCTTCCAGTAAATCATCCATCCGAATCGGCTTTTCTAAAAATGCGTCGAAACCAGACTCGAAACTGCGTTGTTTATCAAACTCAAAAATACTGGCAGAACTTGCAATCACAGGTATTTTCGCGCCCGACTTTTTAATACGGCGCAAGGTTTCAAAACCATCTACAATAGGCATCACCAAATCAGTAATAATCAAATCAGGCTCAACTTTATGCAGTAAATCCAAGCACTCTTGTCCATCACTTGCCTCAAAAACTTCAAACCCTAAATCAGTTAAAAGATGTGTCACAATACTACGATTTTCCCATTTATCATCACTAATAATAATTTTCGGTTTTTTCCCTTCAAAACCAACAATAACAGGCATCGCTTGCTGAATTGGGGCTTCAACGTCTTTAACAACAGCAAATGGCAGTTCAATCAATAATGTTGTGCCTTTACCAAACATGCTCTCAATTTTCAGCGTACCATCCATCAATGTTACAAGACGCTGTGTAATCGCAAGCCCTAAGCCTGTTCCTTCAGGACGAAAATATTTATTACCTGCTTGTTGGAACGGTTGGAAAATAGTATCTAATTCATCACTATCAATTCCAACTCCCGTATCGATCACTTCAAATATCAGCATACATTGCTCATAAGAAACTTTGAAAGTAATGCCGCCATATTTTGTAAACTTCACCGCATTGCCCAAAATATTAATCAAAATCTGCCGTACTCGTTTTTCATCAGCTTGAATGCCTTCTGGCAAATTGTTCATTTTCTCAAAAATAAGCGCAATGCCTTTTTGTTGAGCACGCATTTCAAACGCTTGCACCACTTTTTGTAAAAACGAGCTTAAATGAATATCAGCAGGAATTAATTCAATATGATTGGACTCGATTTTAGACAAATCCAATATATCGTTTATCAATGTCAGCAAATGTTCGCCACTGTTTTTAACAATGCCAATCCCTTCTTTTTGCTTAGGCGTTAAATTAGATTCCCGTACAAAAATTTGCGCATAACCCAAGATCGCATTTAATGGGGTACGTAATTCATGACTCATATTGGCTAAAAATTCACTTTTTGCTTGGTTCGCCGCCTCAGCCATTTTCAACGCATCCGTTCGCTCTTGAATTTGCTGCTCAAGTTGTTGGTTCAAAGTATTGAGTTTTTCACGCTGGTCATTAATCTGACCCGTCATATCATTGAACGTATTGCTTAATACGCCGAACTCGCCGTGATAGTGCTCGACAGTATAGTCATATTTGCCCAAGCTCACCGCTTGCATACCTTGGGTTAAATCTTGTAAAGGATGAGTGACATAACGACGAATAATGAGGCTAACGAGTATAAATATAGTAATAAAACCAATCAGATGAATGGTGAAATTTTGCCAAAATGTTGCCCAAATCCGATCATCCATTGTCGCGGCTGGTAGTTTAATGCTGAGTATGCCACGCAAATCACCCTCTTTATAATTATAAGCGGTGTCATACATTGCTTGAATTGTGGGTGGAGCTTCACTTTTTTTCCCATGGCATTTTAAGCAATACTTTTCTACCCAAATAGGTCGTGCATATAGGTAAAATTTTTCACCATTGGGTTGATAAAATGATTTAAATAAATTCTTATCATCGGGGTTCTGACGAAAATAATCCATTGCTGCCAACTCAATTTCATCTGCTGCGTGCTCAGGGTTACGTGGCTGATCAGATACATTTTCAAAGCTAAACTCAGAATTATCCCAGTTGCGATAATCTTGAGAAATTTGACCCATTGCGTGTGCAGGCAAAAAGCCTACTGTTTTTTCAGTTAATGGAATTTCACTACTTAAAAATTGTTTTTGGTAAATTCGGCGTACTGACATTAAGACATTCCTAACTTTGTCCGCTTGTTCCCATAAAACAAATTCAGTATTCTGTTTTGCTATGTGATAATTTCGAGTTTCAATAATAGAAAAAATAATGAGCAAAGCAAATCCTATACTCAGTAATAATCTTGTCTGCAGGTTCATGAATCCTCCTAAACATCTATTAAGATAGATTTAATAATTTTTTGTTAGAATCCAAAATAACTTATAAATATCTTTTAAAATGCATTAAATACAATTAGTTATAGAAAACTAAAATCATAAAACTTAAATTTAAATAACAGTCAAAAATTTCATAATTCATTTATACTATCAGCATAGCATTAATTGCATGGACCTTTTGAAATGTATCGGCTACTGTTTATCTCATCTGTTTTTTTACTTACAGCCTGTACCGAGCAACCTATTTATATTGGTTTTGCAGGTGAAATTACAGGACGACATTCCACTGAAAACGTGGCAGCCCGCAATGGGATAGAACTTGCGGTTGACCTGATTAATCAACAAGGCGGTATTCATGGACAACCAATTAAACTCCTTATAAAAAATGATAAGGGCGATCCTAAGCTTGCACAAGAGGTTGATGCCGAATTAGTGAAGCAAGGTGTGGTTGCAATTATCGGTCACATGGCGAGTCAACCCACCATTGCTGCATTACCACAAATTAATAATAGCGAAACGATTTTATTTAGTCCAACTGTTGCCCGATTAGCAGGACAAAAAGATTACTTTTTCCGCGCTGCCCCGAGTATTCAGCAAGAAGCCAAGGCTTTCCCAAATTATCTATATAATGAACTAGGGATTCGGGAGTTAGTCGGCATTATTGATACTAACAATCGCGATTATACAGAAGCACTCTGGAGTGTTATTTATCAAGATTTTACAAAATTAGGCGGACAAATAAAACACAGTTTATACATTGTTCATGATGATTTAAAAAAATTTATTGCCGAAAGTGGACTTGATAGAATACAACCCGAAGCTATCATGTTTTTGTCCAGTGCTAATGATGTTGCATTACTCTCCCAATTTGCCCGCCAACAAGGTATTCAATCCCAATTTTTTGCACCTGTTTCAGCCCATAATCAAGATTTAATTCTTAAAGGTGGACGTGCGGTAGAAGATATGCAAGTGTTGTCGATTTATAATCCAGAAAATCCTTATCATAATTTCCAATTATTTGCTCAACAATATCAAGCACGTTATCACCAAAATCCAAGTTATGGTGCTGCTTATGGGTTTGAGACCGTCAAAATATTGGCATACGCCTTGCGACAAACAAAGGGAAAATCTCAGGGTCTTTCTCAAGCCTTATTGAATATAAAACAATTACCAGCCGTCCAAGGTTCAATCAGTATTGATGCCTATGGAGATATCCAACGAGACTTATACATCATGCAAGTCAAAAGTGGTCAATTCAAGGTGGTTCATACGGTGTCAGGTTCATGATGAACAAACAACATTCTCTCCGATCTGCATTTTTTCAAATGATAATGGTATTGGGGCTGCAAGTCGCGCTGATTCTTATCAGTATTTTGTGGCTGGGTATCCACTATGTGCAGCAGGAAATTTTACGTCATCAAACCTTACTTATTGAAGCCTTAACAGAACAAACCGAACGTTATCTCACAGAAACCGAAAGTCTTATCACAACATTAGGCACAAGTCTGCCCAATTTTGAACAGTCCAAACAACAATATTTACTAGGTCAAACCCGACAAAACTACCCGCGTTTAAATAGTTTATATTTTATCAATGCACAAGGTTATGTCACGATAGAAGATAGCTTGCAGCATGATTTTAGAACCCCTTTGCAAGGTTTAGACTTATCAAATACACCTTATTTTAGCCATGCGCAACAATCTAAACATACCTATTTTTCCGAACCTTTTATTTCGATTGCCAATGAAAAAGTTTCACTTACTTTGGCAGTGCCCATTTATCATCAATTAGAACATCAATTTTTAGGTGTATTGGTCGGTGAATTGAATTTAGAGCTGTTGCAAAATACCGTCGAACGAGTGCATTTAGACCCGAGTACCCAAGTTTTTATTGTGGCTAAAGATGGCACGGTCATCGCGCATCCGCAACATGCTTGGGTGCAAGAACGACGTAATTTAGGCAATTTAACCTTGGTGCAAATGGGCATGTCTGGGCAACGAGGCTTCCGTATTTTCAATGAAAACAGCACTTGGCTATTGGGTAGTGTTGCCGCGACCCATAATCAATGGATCGTCGTCACCACCCAACCGTTATTTATTGCAGCACGTTCAATTATTATGATGGTGCTACTTGCGGCTTTGATTTTAAGCGTTAATTTATTATTATTATTCAGCATGATGCGCAGCCAGCACACTCAAATTGTACAGCCATTATCAATGTTAGTTGAAGAAGCCAACGTATTAGCCAGTGGTACTTATCGTCGTTTAAGCATTGAACGTTTAGGCACATTGCAAGAAGTGATTAGTTTAGGCAGTAATTTTGATCAAATGGTTGGCGCGGTACAGGAACGAGATAAAGCCTTAGCCCAACGTCTTGCTGAAACCCAAAAAGCTAAGGAAGAAGCTGAAGCTGCCACTCGCGCCAAAACCGATTTCCTCGCTAATATGAGCCATGAATTACGTACACCGCTCAATGCAATTATTGGTTACAGCGAGATTTTACAAGAAGATGCACAAATGATTGGTGAAGATGGCTTTGTCAGTGATTTGGCATTCATCAATTCAGCAGGTGAAAATTTACTGTCTATTGTTAATGATTTACTGGATATTTCTAAAATTGAAGCAGGCAAAATGACCTTATATCCAGAAACATTCGATATATCCGCAGTGATTCAAGAAATTGCCAAAACTTCTGAGTTTGTCATTAGTGCGAACAATAACCAATTGCTGATTAACTGTGCTGCCCAAATCGGTGAAGCCCATACTGATTTAATCAAATTCCGTCAATGTATGCTTAAATTACTCGATAATGCGGCTAAGTTTACTCATAATGGACGGATTATAGTCAATGTGAGTGTGGAAAAAACAGAGTCAGAACATAGTTTGATTTGCGAAATTGAAGACAATGGGATTGGGATTGGTGAAGAAAAAATGGGGCATTTATTTGAAATTTTCACTCAAGTAGATAGCTCTACCACTCGGCAATATGGTGGCACGGGTTTGGGTCTGGCAATTACGCGCAATTTTGCACAGCTCATGGGTGGTGATGTCAGTGCGCAGAGTAAGTTAGATATTGGTAGCGTGTTTACCCTCCGATTACCCATAAAAATAGATAAGCAAGAGTTACAGCGACAAATTATTTGCCATACACCATTGAAACCATTGCCCTCTCAAGGTGGTCTCATTCTGATTGCAGAAGATAATCCAACGGAACAAGCCTTGTTAAATTTCTATTTACAACAGTCCGAGTGTCAAGTAATTTTGGCTAAAAATGGCTCAGAATGTTTGCATTTGGCGAAACGCTACCAGCCTGATTTGATTTTGCTGGATATTTTAATGCCTAAGATTGATGGTTGGATTGCGCTTCATGAATTGAAAACCAATGAAAATTTAGCAAGTATTCCCGTCTTTATTTTATCAATGTTGGAAGGTGAGCAACGTCGTGCATTATCGATGGGCGCGTCTGAATTTTTATCTAAACCTGTACAAGCAGATATTTTATTACAAACGATTGATAAATATAGACAATATTCTGGTTAATTTGAGTTTGGCATCACTTGTAATTTTTGGGATAAATAGAGATGGCTAAAATATTCGCTTTAAACCAACGGGTTTTATCTTAAAATGGTCACTTGCAAAACCAGTTTTGCACTCCTGCATGACGCTTAATACCTCTCAAGAATTGGCAGTTGTGCTGAGTTTTATGAAAACGACTACGCAGTTTAAATCGCTTCCACAAATAATTCGGCTAATGTCTCAACAACGATTAAATTATCATCTTGAGCTTGTACTACTTCTAATTCTAATACAATGGCTTCAACATCTAAATCTTCAGTCCGCACCGCTTGCTGTACAATAGGGCTAAAACCTTGTTTTAAAACTTGTTTAATCGCTTCATTACTGCCTAAATAATTATCTACAGTAGATGATTTTTCACCGTAAATTACCCCTAAATAAGCAATATGTCTTTCATGCACTTCCACGTTATCCAATTGCACTTGGAACTCAAAAGGTAATTGTGATAATTCTTGATACGCATCTAAATAACAGGTTGCACAAGTAAATGTTTCTACAACTAATTGATTAATATCAGTCAGTAATAATGCTTCAGTTAATTGTTCAGCCAAATCAGTTGGAGCTTGGGTAATTTGCCATAAACGCCATGTTTTTCGTTCTTGAGCGATTGCAACACAACGCTGTTTCATCAATAAAGGATTACATTGCACATGCCATGCGGTTTGTTCACGTAATGCCTGACGAGCCGCTTGTTCAGTTGAATATTCCCATTGTTGCTTAGAAAAGCATCGCCACTGTCCACCTAAATCAATCATCCATGTTTCATTATCCAAACTAGGACGTAAACCACGTTGAAAATCAGGCTTGGTTAAAATATTTCGACCTAATAACGGCGGATAAATCCATCGATAAGGTGTTTCTTCATCTGGAAAACGGGGTAATCGCTGAGTTTTACTTGATTCTCTGACTGCTGCAACCATTTCTATATTTGGTAAATCTTCAATTTCATTAGTCACATCAGCAATCGCAATCAAACTCGCGTTGTCATCTAAACTAGATTCGTCAGATTCAAACTCTGAAAATGTGGCTTCGGGTTCTGACGGTTCGGCTTCTAGCAATATCTCCGTGTCATCATCTTCAGGCAAAATCTCATCACCATCTAAATCAGCCAAAGCTTCCAATTGCGTATCAGTTAAATCAGTATTGGAGACAGTCGACGTTTGAGTATCCAAAATAGGTTCTTCACTCAAATCCGCCAAAGCTTCTAATTCACTGTTGCTTAAACTGATGTCATTAGTTACTTCATGTTCTAACTGCTGCATCACATTGAACAGTTCATCTGCGGTTTTTTCACTAGGCTGTTGATTCAAATCCACACCTTGAGCAAGCAATGTATCTAAACGTTCAGAAGCTAAGCGCACCGCCAATACAAACGATTCACGTATGCCCTTATTTTTCAAAGCCGAGGTTTGGATTATTTTAAGTTCTGAATTGTCCGCCGCATGATACAAATGGGCTAATTCATCATTAATCGTTACTTTTTTATCTTGTTTATTGGCAAGAACGCAGATTTTAAAGGCTTTTTGGGTTTGAATAGCTTGAACATCAGCATAATAGTCAAGTGCGGCTTGCTGGTCAGTATTCGACGCATCGACCACGAAGATAACCACATCTGCTGTATTGAGCAAATATTCTCGACGCGCACATAATTCGGCTTGACTAGGCGTGCTGACAATTTGGCAAGTAATCGGCATTTGTTGAAATTGACCGCCCGTATATTCCAGCCAATCAAAATAAGATGTGCTATCAGCATCGCCATTAGGAGGATAAACATCACTGTTCGGTGATAAAGCATCTCTCAGTGCATAAATAATCGTTGTTTTGCCAGACAGGGATGCCCCGTCAAACACAATGCGAATGACAACATGTTTTTTTTCAGTATCAATAATAGCCATTGCTTTTGAATCCCTAACTGCTCAGATGCTTGCTATTGTTGGATAAATAATACCATAAGCAGCACTGTATGGCATTTTGATTTGTCAATTACTTGCAATACAATGTGAAATCAGCCTAATTCTCACTGTTTCCACAAACCATTAATTGCAGCAATTCCCTGACCACCATGCGCCCATGCAATAGGTATGTCGCTTAATTGCATTCCACCTAAAGCATAAACGGGTAGTTTTGCCTGCTCGGTCAATTCCCAAAACATTAACCAGCCCAAAGGTTTACTGTGTGGATGACTTTGGGTTAATTTGACTGGACTCAGCACCGCAAAATCAGCATCAATCACTTGAGTTTGTTGTAAATCTTGTTGATGATGACAAGACACGGCAACCCATAATGATTTGGATAATGGTCGCTGTGAATATTGATATAAACGCTTAGAATCTAAATGCACTCCATGCGTTCCAACTGATAAAGCCATCTCAGGCGTGCTATTCATGAGTAATTGAGCTTGGTAAGCATCACATAAATTCAAGGTTTTTTCAGCACAATAACAATACTCTTTAGCGGATAAATGCTTGGCTCGCAATTGGACTAATTGAATCTGCTGATCTAAGCTACGTTCCAATTGATAAAAAAAAGATTTGTCATTGCTTTGTTTTGGCTCGGGTGTAATTAAATATTTATCAGGCAATTTGGCGGCATTGATAATCGGATAATTCGCTGCGGGGAAATGCTTTTGCTGCAAATTTTGTTTTGTACACCACTCAATCAGCTGACCTTCTTTACCATGCGCCTGTCCCGTCCAACGCTCAATTTGCCACACATCAAGCAATACCGTTTTATCAGGATAAGCATGATTAATCCGAATTAAAGGGCGTGCCTGTTGAATTGTAATCCCCAGCTCCTCATTTAATTCACGCTGCAAAGCCTGCTCAATGTCCTCATCAACTTCTTTTTTGCCGCCCGAAAATTCCCATAATCCACCCTGATGCGCCTGTGCATCACGTAACGCAAGCAACACATCATCATTGGAATTGGTGATAACACCCGCAACAACATGAATGGTTTTTGACATCATTGATTATGTTATTCCTGACAAAAAGGTGGTTAAATTCAATCGCAACTCACAAAAGAGCTACAAATTCACTTGGGCAAAATAAATCTTACACGCTTTGATAATAGTGTAAACCATCGTGCAGGAGTGCAAAACGGGTTTTGCCAGTGAGCATTTTTTAAGATAAAGCCGCACTCACTATACATGGCAACCGACTCCCAAATTATCGTTGTAACTCAGGTGTTAAATGAGGATGAATTGTTTTCAAAATAGCTTTCAAAATCCGTGGATTACCCGCAATCAAATTACCTGTTTTAAAGTAATCATGTCCGCCATTAAAATCAGAAACTAAGCCACCTGCCTCCTCAATCAACAACATCCCCGCCGCCATATCCCAAGGCTGCAAACCAATTTCCCAAAAACCATCTAAACGACCCGAAGCCACATAAGCCAAATCCAATGCCGCAGAACCCGCTCGACGCAAATCTGCAACTTGCAGTAACATGCTTTTAAACATAGCCAAATAAGCATCAATATGCTGTTGGTATTTAAATGGAAATCCCGTCCCAATCAACGAATTTTGCAATGACTGTATACTGGTCACACGCATTTTACGTCCGTTGAATTGTGCCCCTTCACCGCGCGAGGCTGTAAATAATTCATCACGTAAAGGATCATAAACAACCGCAATTTCTAAACGATTTTTATACCGCAATGCAATTGAAACTGCAAATTGGGGATTTCCATGTAAAAAATTAGTTGTGCCGTCTAACGGGTCAATAATCCATTCATATTCGCTGCTACCTTCTTGAAAGCCACTTTCTTCGGCTAAAATAGAATGAGCGGGATACGATTTTTGTATAACATCAATGATGCTTTTTTCGGCATTTCTATCAACTTCACTTACAAAATCATTTTGACCTTTTATATCAATTTGTAATTCATGGCGTTGTTCAAGTCCACGTAAGATTTGATTACCTGCACGACGCGCGGCTGTGATGGCAATATTTAATGCTGGATTCATGGTTTTTCTCTAAAAACTGAATAATACTTAAAGTTGGCAAATTTTACACTATTATCCAATGATTTGTTTTAGAAGTCAGATGCTGTTTGAAATTAAAACA
>JAYQWJ020000204.1:0-7482 GCA_035829175.2 Candidatus Albibeggiatoa psychrophila | reverse complement strand
CCGAAATTTAGTTGTAAATATTTTTATAATTCAAAATAAACCGTATAATCAGTATTTTCTTCATACTTATCACCAGCTATAGTACCGTCTACTTTCGTTGCTTGAATACCACCTTCCGTAGGGGCTAAATCATCAGAACGAGTATCAATAATGGCAGCAATTCTCCCCGGTACTTTATCAAATCCAACATGTACCCCAGAAATACTAATCTTGTCACTATCAACAACACTTGATGCACCCATTAAGCCACCAAACGCATTTGTAGGCTGAGTTTGGTCATTGTCAGCACCTGCAACCAGCTTGGCATTACGCAAATGTAGCCAAAAATATTGAGATTCACCTGAAGCTGTCGAATTAAAAGCACCTTCAATATCACCGTCACTATTTCCACCATCAACACTCCAGCGAGCCTCAGTTTTAGTATCATTATCATCCCCCGGTAGCGCACGATAACGGTCTTGATAGCTATAAATTGCCGAAGAAATACCTGTAAATGAATTCTCAATATTGATTACTTTCGCATTATTAATAATTTCTCTACCTTTGAGAACACCACCAAGTAATAAACCAATAATGACCAATACAATAGCGATTTCAACTAGCGTAAAACCCGCTTGCTTTTTCATTATTCTGGTCTCCTTTGGATAATATGATGTACTATATTTAAGTGGTGTGACGGTATTCATAAAATTCCATAAACATTTGTATTTTAATATAAATAAACCAAAGCAATATTTGTTTCTATCGATTTGGTTGTGCATTTTCTAATGCTTGTAATTTTTCATTTAAAAAGACAATTTCATCAGTATCTGTAATCAGCCCATTGGTCAATAGCCCACCAATTAATAAGCGTGCTTGAGCTAATTCTCCCATATCTTCTAAGATAAAAATTTGCAGTTCTTTTGCCCAGTCTGGCATATTGGGAATTATGGGTGCATAAGCATTTAAAATTTCGGTATATTTTAGAGCCAAAGGTAAATCTTGTAAACGGTATTTTGCAGTCACTGCCGCTTGAGCCAACCATCGCCAACGCCGTTGTGGGTCTATAAAAAATTGTTGTTGTATAAATTCTAGCACTTGTCTTTGCTTTTGTGGATGTTTTACTAAAATGTATTGATAACTGGCTAAAAAAAGTGGATATTGGGTGCTTGAATCTTGTGCTAAAATCACATTTAACCATTGAGTTAAGTATTTATAATTAATATTATTATTGCTTATGTATTCGCCATTTTGAGAACTATATGATTGTAGCCAAAGTATCCATAAGCGAGCTGCTACAACATTATCACCAAAATTATATAAATTTAATACATTTTGTGATGGTATTTCAGGTAAAGGCTGTGGTTTGAAATCTCTTTTTAAATTATTTAGTTGCCAAACAATCTGTAATACTGCACTACATAATAATAACACACTAATCAATACTGGTATTTTTTTTAAAGAGCGCTGTTTTCTCATAAGTTTTTTCGATAAAAATCAAATAGACTTGCAGATATTATCAATAATAAGTAAATAATCGTTTGCAATACTAACTCTAACAATATTTCCCAATGCCCTGTTTGATAAATAAGCCACTCTGAACGGGTGAAACGACTTAAATCAGGTAATAATAATGCAACAAATTGGCTGGTATAATACAATGCCAACTCCAACCATTCATGACTATTTTGAAAACTATGGGACATTAATTGGATGGTGTGAATGCTCCGCGCGAGCAAATAAAAACCAATCAAACCACTCAAAGCGGGTAATGTGTTGTGAAAGCTGAGACTAAAGAAAATCGCGAGGCTAATGATAAGCAGCAATTCGCAGTATAAGGAAATCAGCCATAAGATTAACTGCAAACTATCAATATAAACCAAAAGCAATAGACCAAATAAACCACAAACAGTTAACCCAAGCATGGAAAAGCCTAATAATTTACCCAAAATATAAGTTGAACGCGCTAAGGGTAATGCCATAAATAAATAAATTGTTTGCTGATTAAAGGCTTGCGTCATCGCACTAATAACAAATAAACCCATCAAATACACCGCACTTAAACGTAAAAAACCTGCAATCAGAGCGAGTTGAGTCGCCTCTTTTTCAAATACTGCCACCTGTTCTAAAAAAAATTCCAAACCTAAGCAAAATCCAATACAACTGAATAAAATAATAAAAAACCGACTGTGTATTGCTTCAGCAAGCGTATATTGGGCAAGCACCTGAGATTGTTGCAAATGTATCAATAAATTATTCATTGTTAATCATTGGCTTATAAATTAAATAATGGGTCAAATTAAGGTTTAAGAAATATGAAGTCATGTATGAATCAAGTAGATTGAAAAAGCTCAACTTATTACAAGCCTCAATAAATGTTTGAAAAATTGTAATTCATCAAATCAGGATTGAATAGACTTACATTGCAATTTAGTCTCAACTGTAAATTAATTAAACACTTTAGAACACATCAAAAAATTACTTTGCAACATTGCTTTCGCTATAAATAGCCCTTTTACAAGCAATTACTTTCCGCTATTTGGTTTTTAGCTTACAATGGCATTAACTTTCTATCCTAACGATTTACAAATAATCAGAGATTGGATTGATGCTTAAATGATAAAAACATCCAACACCGAACAACCTTTATTGCGGATCAAAAATTTATCCGTTGCATTTGGACGTGATGCGAAACAAGCCACTCAAGTGGTTAATAAAATTAGCCTTGATATTCAACACGGTGAAAAGCTTGCGCTGGTTGGCGAATCGGGTTCTGGAAAATCAGTAACTGCTTTATCTGTCTTACGTTTGCACGATATGCAACAAGTTCACTTTCCTAGCGGTCAAATTGAGTTTGAAGGTCAGGATTTATTGCAACGGAATGAAGCACGGTTGCGGCGGATTCGTGGCAAAGATATTGCGATGATTTTTCAAGAACCTATGACTTCGCTTAATCCTGTCTATCCCATTGGTTCGCAACTGATTGAACCTTTGATGCTGCATGAGAAAATCAGTAAAAAAGCCGCTAAACAACGTATGATTGAGTTGCTGGATTTGACGGGCATCCCTGAACCACAAAAACGTTTTAGTGCTTATCCACATGCTTTGTCTGGTGGTCAACGCCAACGAGTGATGATTGCGATGGCTTTGGCTTGCCAACCTAAATTACTTATCGCAGATGAACCAACAACTGCTTTAGATGTCACCATTCAGCTACAAATTCTTGAATTGTTAGACAATATGCAGCAAGAATTTGGCATGGCGGTATTGCTGATTACGCATGATTTAAATTTGGTCAAACGCTTTGCACAACGGATTTGTGTAATGAAAAAAGGTGATTTAGTTGAAACCGCTACGGTTGACGAATTATTTGCTTTTCCTAAACATAGCTACACTCAACACCTATTAAATAGCCAACCAACCAGTTTGCAAACCGCGTTTAATTATAAAAATGCACAGATATTGCTTAAAGGTGAAGAAATTAAATGTTACTTTAGCATGAATAGCAGTGGTTTATTTAAGAAGAAATTGGGCGAAGTGAAGGCGGTTGATGATGTTTGTGTTAATGTCTATCAAGGCGAAACATTGGGCGTTGTCGGCGAATCGGGTTCAGGAAAAACAACACTTGGTCTGTGCTTATTGCGCTTACAACATTGTGAAGGATTAATCGAATTTAATCAGCAACGACTTGATACTTTAAAACCAAACCAAATCCGTCCGTTACGCAAAGATTTTCAAGTGGTATTTCAAGACCCTTATTCATCGCTTTCACCACGAATGACGGTTGAAGATATTATCGGCGAAGGGCTAAAAATCCATTTTGCGCATTTGAAGAAAAAACAACGCCATGAACGGATTATTAATATTTTGCAAGAAGTAGGTTTGGAAGAGAGCATGTTGTGGCGGTATCCGCATGAATTTTCTGGCGGACAAAGACAACGTATTGCCATTGCTCGCGCGGTTATTTTAGAGCCAAAACTAATTTTATTGGATGAGCCAACCAGTGCTTTAGATGTGTCTGTGCAAAAACAGGTGTTAGAATTGCTTGCACATTTACAAACTAAACACCGTATGAGCTATTTATTTATTAGCCATGATTTAAAAGTGATTCGGGCTGTATCGCATCGGATTATTGTCATGCAGCAAGGACAGTTTATTGAGTATGGAGAAACAGAACAGCTCTTTACTTATCCAAAACATCCTTATACTAAAACATTACTCCATGCGTCTTTTCAATAGACATGTAGAGATAAAAAATACTTTATGGGTAATATAAATATTTTATAATAGCTAAAGCTAAATTTTGTAGAGTTAGGCTTTAGTATATTGGCTCTATTTAAAAAAGCTCACAAACGGACAAGCCAGACAATTCAATGCCAAATACGTTGTTACCACCGTATCAGCAATAAACCTGATAATTATATAAAAAAATCATGCACTCTTTATTACTACGCCAATTACGCAAAGCTGGATTAAATTATGAATCGCTTCCTCAAAATATAAGTGATTGGCAATCTTTATTGCAGCGCGTTGACTTATTTTATGAAAATGCTGAGCGTGATCGAAAACTATACGAAACAGGTCAAGCCAAACCAATACCTCAAACTAAAATATCCAATGCCAGTTTATTTAATCAACCCAGTTTGCAATTACAGACAATCATGGATGCAATGCCAGATGGTTTGTGTGCGTTTGATATAGAAAAAAAATTAGTGTTTGCCAATCCTGTTGCACGTTTTATTTTAAATTTAGATGAGCAAGTTCGGTATATAGAAGATATTTTAAAATATTTTGAATTGCACGGAAAAGACGAATTAAATCAATTAATTACCCATGAAAAATTAATAAATGACTTAATGTCTGGAAAACGTTATCGTGACAGTCATGCTTTAATTAAATATGGCAGCAATGAAGTGCCTGTGGCGTGCGACCTTAACTCAATCACTAAAGATAATAAAATTGTCGGTTTTGTTATGATTTTCGTTGACATCAGTGAAATCCGCAAAGTAGAGCAATTATTAATTAACGCCAAAGAAACTGCAGAACGTGCCAGCAAGGAAAAATCTCAGTTTTTATCCAGTATGAGTCATGAATTGCGTACCCCGATGAATGCCATTTTGGGTTATAGCGAATTACTTAAAGAAGATTTAAATCAACCGCTTAATGAATTTGATGAAGATTATATAGATGATATGCAGCAGTATGTCGGCAATATTTTACAAGCAGGTTGGCATTTATTGGAATTGATTAACAAAGTGTTAGATTTAAGTCGTATTGAAGCTGGAAAATTAGAAGTTAATATTGAAAAAATAGAACTCGTTGATTTAATTAAAGAATGTTTGAGTATTGCTCAGCCTTTAGCCGAAAAACGAAATATTAGTATTGATAATACAACATCGCCATTGTCTCCCCAATATGCTTTAGTTGACCGCGCTCGTCTAAAACAAGTTATTATTAATTTATTATCAAACGCGGTGAAATACAACAAAGAAAATGGCAAAATTATCATTGAGATTAAACAAGGAAATTCAGAATTTTTATGTTTTTCAGTAACTGATACAGGAATTGGACTTAGCCCTGAACAACAAACTCAAATTTTTGAACCGTTTACCCGCATGAGTGGGCTTAATTTGATTGAAGGCACGGGAATTGGTTTAACCATTACGAAACGTTTGCTAGAGATTATGGATTCGAAAATTTGGGTTGAAAGTGAAGAAGCTCAAGGCACTACTTTTTTTGTAGATTTACCCACAGGTGTGGTGACGCAGGAAACCTTAGATATTGATGCAAGTAAGAATATTTTATTATACATCGAAGACAGTCGCACCAATGTGAGCTTGGTTTCACAGATTCTAAAATCACGCCCCGATATTGCTCTGATTTCTGCTCATACAGGTGAAATGGGTTTAGAAATGGCGCAATTACATCATCCCCGTATTATTTTGCTAGACATTAATTTACCGGGTATGGACGGCTTTGAAGTCAGTCAGCAGCTTAAAGCCTCCAACGTGACAAAAGACATTCCTATTATTGCCCTCACCGCAATGGATAATACAAAAGCAACTGAACGTGGCAAAGCGGCTGGTTTTTTAACTTACATTGTTAAGCCATTGGATATTAAGAATTTTTTAAAAGCAATAGACATGGCACTTGCGGCAGCACAAACGCCAAACTAATCAAAATCCTAAAAGCACAGTGGATAAATATAACGAGCCAATTTGATATAAAAATCTTGTTCTACTTCAGTTTTTTCCAATTCTTGTTTAAACCAAGTGCCAAGTAAGACATTATCTGATTTTGCATTTAAATAGCATGTGCCACGATGCAAAAATGTGAAATATAACGCTTTGGAAAAGTTAAAATACTCTTTGTCATACTGCCGACCATTATAATTAGCCAACAATGCAGCTATATCTTTGTAATATTGGATTTTTCCATTTCGAGTTAGAATTTTCTGGTTAAACTCATACAATACGGTTTTGTTATTAAAATGTCGAAAACACTCATAATCTACAGATTTATCTTCAACTACTCTTTTTTCTAATAAATCTTTAACATGTTGATAAGAATAATACAGTTGTCTTTGCAATTGATCGGGATTGATATAAGCCACAGGCTGCCCGATTAAATTAAGCAATTGGTTTTCCAAGTCAATATTGACCTTTTCCCCATACATTGCCCGCATATTGATAATAAACAAAAAAGCCAACAATTTTTCATCTATTTTATCCAATTTATCACCAATATGACTTAACCAATTACGCAAGGTTTTCATGACCGTGAAATAGCTTAATAAGGCAGGGTCAGAAATATCTTTTTCATGTGTGACCGCATCCCATTGATGCGCCAAAGTGCGTAAAAAGACTTTATATAACTGGCGTTTATTCTTATTGCTAGGAATTTCGTGCTCTCGCAATGGCAACAAACTTTGCAATACTTCCAAATAACTCCGCATATCACTAAAAGATAATTTACGGTTTTCATCCAGAAATAACTCAAATTGTAAGGTTTTACCTTTTTTAGTGATTGTACGCAAATATTGGCAATATTCAACAATACCACGTCGAACGGATAAATAGGCATTGTTTTGAGCATTTTGCACCCATTGTTGTAAAAATACGCTATCTGCTTTGGTGGCAATTCTGTGCTCATCAGTGTCAAGGCAGGATTGATTTGGTAGGCTTATTCTTGCATTATCAAAGGCTTCTAAAATGGAATTTAAATAATCGGCATGGTTAGAACAAAATAAAATACGCTGTTTAGGAAAACCTAGCTCAATAACTAATTCAACATAAAGCTGATAACCTGCAACCTTGCGTAACGCCTGCTCATCATTTTGATAACGTGCTAGAATCTCAGGCAAATAATTATTATCGTCTTCATATTGTGCAATTGGCAAATCAATATCTAAAATAATAAAATCGATTTTAAATAGTTTGTCGCTATCACGAATAAATTCAAGTGCATCAAGGAAATGGGTTTCAAGAAAAATACCATAAGGCT
>JAYQWJ020000203.1:0-2834 GCA_035829175.2 Candidatus Albibeggiatoa psychrophila | reverse complement strand
CTTAGAAAATCCTTATGCTTCTTCTGCGTTGATCTGATGGCTGACAATTTGTAACATACGCAAAACGTGTAATGTTGCTTCTTGTAATAATTCTTTGCGCAATGCTTCCTCTTCTGCGCCCATTGCCAACACCGCTTGTTCGTTATAACTATAATCTCGAATATAATTCAATGTTTGTTCTTTCATTAAGACCGTATCATCGGGTTGACGCATTTCAACATTCGCCTGAAAACTCAGTTCAATTTCTTGTAAATGACCCGTAATCGCTGAAATACTCAGCACTCGACGGTCTAATTTCTGCTGACTTAGTAAGATAACAACATCTGCATTTTTAGGCGTTGCAGCTAAAGTCACATTCGATTCTGTCGTTAAATACTGCTTAACTTGGCTGGCTAATATGTCGGCGGCTTCTGATTGAATATAAACACTACTGATAGCATAATCCATCTGACCCCGTAACTGGAAGCCACAACTTGTTATCAATATAAGTACAAATCCTAAAAAAAATGTTCGCATCATCGTTAACATATCGGTTGATTGAAAACGCTTTATCATAACAAATGGCATCCTATCGTAATCAGCAAAATTAACTCAAACGTTCAGCGGCTCGTAATACGGCACTTCTGGCGCGGGGATTTTGTTCCATTTCCATCTTTGAGGAATTAATTGCTTTGCCAATGGGTTTTAACTTGGGGTTTAGCATATCCACGGTCACAGGTAAATGTGTCGGAAAATCATCACCTTTGGCATATTCTCGAATAAAACGCTTCACTAATCGATCTTCCAGCGAGTGAAAACTTATCACCACCAAGCGACCTTGAACTGCAAGTATGTCTAAGCTTTGTGGTAAAACGGTTTCAATTTGTTCTAATTCTCGATTGATAAAAATCCGCAATGCCTGAAATGTTTTAGTGGCGGGATGTTTTCCAATTTCCCAAGCAGGATGTGCTTTTGACACAATATCAGCAAGATGTGCGGTGGTCTCAATTGGTTTTATTTCACGTTCGGCGACAATCGCGCGGGTAATTCGTTTTGCATGACGTTCTTCACCAAAGCGTTTGATAATATCTGAAATCTCTCTTTCCTTGGCATGTTGCAACCACTGGGTAAGGCTTTGTCCTTGAGTTGGGTTCATGCGCATATCTAACGCACCATCTCGCATAAAGCTAAACCCACGGTCAGGATTATCTAATTGTGGAGAAGACACGCCTAAATCGAGTAGAAAACCATTGATTTTACGAGATAAATCTAGCTCGGCAATCACTTGTGCAACGGAGGCAAAATCAGAGTGTATCATTTGAAAACGCGGGTCTTGTTGTGTTAAATCATGACCTGCGGCAACGGCTTCGGGGTCTTGGTCAAGTCCAATTAAACGTCCTTTTTCATTGAGTTGGGATAAGATAGCACGGCTATGACCGCCACGCCCAAAAGTGCCATCAACATAAATACCTTCAGCTTGGATATTTAAACAGGTTATGGCTTCTTGTAATAAAACGGCTTGATGAGTATACACAGGCTTTTTAATTAACTTTTTAGTAAAAAAAGGAGACATAAAAAAACCCGTTAACCAAGAGGCTTACGGGCTAAGGTTCTTAAGACTGCTTAATCAATAACTTAAAGAGGATTACAAACAGTCGCTTGAGGCCCTTTAGGTCCCATGCGTACATCATATTCAACTGTCTGTCCTTCATTTAAGGTTTTAAAACCCTCTTTCTGGATGCTGGAGAAATGTACAAACACATCCTTATCACCATCCTGTGGAGAAATGAAACCAAAGCCACGGGTTTCGTTGAACCATTTAACGGTACCTAATTTCATAAAAAGCCTCATACTACATAACTCCCACAAGGGGAGGTCAATCAAAAAATTGAAACCCTAGTTTAGCTAATGGGATTTCATCCGAGGATGCATCTTCGCAATAAAAAACTAGATTTCAAATTAAACCAGTGTCCATAAAAATTTTTAAACACTTAAGTTAGAGCTTACGGGATTTTAGCTATAAAAACAAGCTTATTTTGTGTGGTTTCATTAAAGTGGCAAAAATATAGTAAAATATATCTAAAAACAGATAACTCCATGATAAGTAAAATAGAGTTTGTTCGATTTTCTTCGATTATATTGACAGATAAAAATGCTAAAATTAATGGCGTGAGTGGAAATTTATCATCACTATGAAAAAACTGGTGTGATTTTTGATATAAAGGTTGGTGTCAATAGTGGTTTTTTGCTAATAAAAATGCAATTTTGGTAAATGATATAGGGTATACATCATGGGAAAAAAAGATAAGTTGCCAACACTCAAGGATATTGTGAGTAAAGGTGATGATGCAATAGCGGAAAGTGGTTTAAATGAGGTGCAAATTAAGGCGTTGAATGAGCAACTTGAACAAATCATTAATGACCGCGTACAAGCTGCAATGGCACAAACTTCCCAAGCGGTTGCTAAAGATATTAAAAATTACTTAAATAAAGCTTTACCTGTCTTGGTTGAAGCATTAATGAAGAAAAACGCTTGATTGATAATCACAAAAATACAAATCGTATCTTACTTCTTGCACTATTATGATTTAGCCTATGTTCATTCATCACAAATGAGAGTGGTTTTTCATAATATTGGCGAGAAAGAAGATTGCAATTTATTTAGCTTGAGTTTGAAATAAAAAAATCATCATTTAAATCAATTTGCTTGAAAGACGTTTGCTCATAGAGCTTCATTTCTCGTCTATTCCAAAGGCAAAAATAATCTATCTTTAATGCCTTGTCTATCTGATACCGCTGCCAATTTCAAACAATCCAATAACAATTTATAAGTTACGCAAAAAAACACTTTTCCT